>WHTS01000005.1:7178-112724 GCA_009377585.1 Betaproteobacteria bacterium | reverse complement strand
CTTGCGCGCGTGTGCGCTGCTCGCCGTGTGCGCGGTTCCGGCATCCCATGCGCAGCAGCCCGCGGCCAAGCCCGAATATGTCTTCGAGCCCGTGATCGGCATGCCGGGCAAGGACGTGGTCTGGGTGCCGACGCCACCGGCCGTCGTCGAGCTCATGCTCGACATGGCGAAAGTGACGGCGAACGATTTCGTCATCGACCTGGGCTCGGGCGACGGGCGCATCGTCATCGCCGCGGCCAAGCGCGGCGCGAAGGGCTTCGGCGTCGATCTCAACAAGGACCTGGTGCAGGTCTCGAACGAGGAGGCGCAACGCCTCGGGATCTCCGATCGGGCGCAGTTCCGGGTGCAGGACATGTTCCAGACCGACCTTTCTCCCGCCTCGGTGCTCACGGCCTACCTTCTGCCGCCGCACCTCAATGTGCGCGTGCGCCCGCAACTGCTGCGGCAGATGAAGCCGGGCTCGCGCGTGGTGACTTATTCGTTTCACATGGGTGAGTGGCAGCCGGATGCGGTCGCGCAGGTCAACGGGCTCACGGTCCACTATTGGGTCGTGCCCGCTAGCGCAATGGGAACGTGGCGCTGGCATCACGACGGCATCGGTTTCACCCGCGAATACGAGATGAAGGTTGAGCAGAAGTTCCAGTTCATCAGCGGGACCGCGAGCGCGAAGACGAGCATCGCTTACTTGCGCGACATGAAGCTCGAGGGCGACCGAATTACTTTTACGCTGACCGAAGAGGCGGGCAGCGCGTTCGCGCAAACGCGCTACGAGGGTCGCATCGACGGCGACACATCACCGGCGCGGCGCGCATGAACAACCAGACCGAGGCGAGGCCGTGGCGTGCGAGACGGGTTGCCGGGCGCACCGATATCGAGGTCGTGAAGTAGGGTCGGCTCAGGACGTGGCGCCGTACTTCTCCAGCACCTTCTGATCGAACTCGAGCCCGAACCCCGGCTTCTGCGGCACGATGAGATCGCCGCTCGCCTTGTCGACCGTCGGGACTTCCTTCCACAACGCGGCCGACCACGGCATGTATTCGACCGTGAGCCCGTTCGGAATCGCGGCGATGAGGTGCACCTGGAATTCGGGCACTAGGTGGCTCACCACCGGCAGGTTGAACGCCTGTGCCATGCCGGCGATCTTGAGCAGCCCCGTCGGCCCGCCGGCGCGCACCAGATCGATCATGACGATGTCCACCGAGCGCGCTTCCAGCATGTGCCGGAACGGAACGGATCCGTAGACGTACTCGCCGCCGGCGATCGGCGTGGACAGTGCCCGCGTGACGCGTGCGAGCCCGGCATAGTCGTCGCACGTGGTCACGTCCTCGAGCCAGAACAGGCGCTCGGATTCGATGCGGCTGCCGATGTCGATCGCCTGGTGCACGCTCCAGAGCTGGTTGATGTCGCACATGAGATCGGTGTCGAAGCCCACGGCCTCGCGCATGCGCTTGATGCGCTCGACTTCCTGCTCGGGACGGAGGCCTCCGCCGCCGAGCTGCGTCTTCATCTGCCGGAAGCCCTTTTCCTTGAGCTTCGGTCCGGCCTTCACGATGTGATCGAGCGGGAAGGTGCGCATGAGCGCGCCGCTGGCATAGGTCGGCACGCGCGGCCGGTAGCCTCCGGCGAGCGCCCAGACCGGCTGGCTCAACGCTTTGCCCTTGATGTCCCAGAGCGCGGTGTCGATCGCGGACAGCGCCAGCTGCAGGATGCCGCCCGGGCCCGAATTGCCGGCCGCGGCGCGCAGCTTGCCGATGACGCCTTCGATGTTGAGCGGATCCTGACCCTTGGCAGCCGCGGCCAGGTCTTCCACTGCCGCGGCCAGCGCCCGCGTGATCGCCGCGCCGAAGAAGGTGATGCCCACGCCCTCGATGCCTTGATCGGTACGAAGCTCGAGCGTGACGAGCTCGCGCACGGCGCCGGGGACCGAAGGACCTCCGGCGAGCGGCTCGTCGGCGGGCAGGCGAACGATACGTACCTTGGCATCGGTGATTTTCATGGCTTCTCCTCGACGTTGGGCGGGTGTGACGGCGCGGCCATTCTACTCCGCGGACGCAGGCGAGATCGCACCCCAAGCCCAGCGTATCCTATAACGATCCGATAGGAGAATCGAACCGCATAGCGGATTTCTCGATTTCCCGATGAGCGAATGCTCCGCTCTCCCCTCTCCCTCCGGGAGAGGGGCCGGGGGTGAGGGAAAACCTGCGCCGGGCAATGCGATCCTCGAGGAGCGAAAAAAATGCCACGCATCGAGCACGATTTCCTGGGCAGCCGCGAGATCCCGGACAACGCCTACTACGGCGTGCAGGCGCTGCGCGGGCGCGAGAACTTTCGCATCACCGGCATCCGCACCTCGGTGGAGCCCTACTTCGTGATGGCGTTCGGCTACGTGAAGAAGGCGGCCGCGATGGCGAACCGCGACCTCGGCGTGCTCGACGCCCGGATCGCGGAGGCGATCATCCACGCCTGCGACCGGCTGATTGCCGGCGAGCTGCGCAACGAGTTCATCACCGACTTCATCCAGGGCGGCGCCGGCACCTCGACCAACATGAACGCCAACGAGGTTATCGCCAACGTGGCACTGGAGTATCTCGGCCATGCCAGAGGCGAGTACCAGTACGTCAACCCGAACGATCACGTCAATTTCGGCCAGTCGACCAACGACGTCTATCCAACCGCGCTGCGGCTCGCGCTGATCCTGCGCCTTTCGAGCTATTCGAATGCGCTCAAGCTGCTGCAGGAAGCGTTCGTGGGCAAGGGAAAGGCGCTCTCTGGCGTGCTCAAGATGGGACGCACCCATCTGCAGGACGCCGTGCCGATGTCGATGGGCGACGAATTCCACGGCTGGGGCACGACCCTCGGCGAGGAAGTGAGCCGCATCGCCGAGTCGCGCCTGCTGTTGCACGAGATCAACCTGGGCGCGACCGCGATCGGCACCTCGGTCACCGCGCCGCCCGGCTATCCGCAACTCGCGACCAAGCACCTGTCGCAGCTCACGGGGCTGGATTTCATACTCGCGCAAGATCTGGTGGAAGCCACCTCCGATACCGGCGTATTCGTGCAGCTCTCGGGCGTGCTCAAACGCACCGCGGTCAAGCTCACCAAGATCTGCAACGACCTGCGCCTGCTCGCTTCGGGCCCGCGCTGCGGGTTGAACGAGATCAACCTGCCGCCGATGCAGCCTGGGTCATCCATCATGCCGGGGAAGGTGAATCCGGTGATTCCGGAAGTGGTCAATCAGGCGGGCTTCCTCGTCATCGGCCTGGATACCACCGTGACGCTTGCCGCCTCGGCGGGACAGCTGCAGCTCAACGTCATGGAGCCGGTGATTGCCTTTTCGCTGTTCCTGTCGATCAATGCGATGGAGAACGCCGTCAACAACCTGCGCGCGAACTGCATCGAAGGCATCACCGCGAACGCCGAGCGCACGCGCGACATGGTGCTCAACTCGCTCGGCATCGTTACGCTGTTGAAGCCCATTCTCGGCTACAAGCTGTGCGCCGAGATCGCGCGCGAGGGCTATCGCGACAACAAGTCGCTGCAGCAAATCGTGGTGGAGGAGCGGAGGCTGCTCACTCCGGAGCGGTGGGACGAGATCTTCTCGTTCGAGAATCTGATTCGGCCGGAATTCACCGTTTGAGCGATATCGCATAATCAGTCATTCCGCGCGATGGTCAAAGTGCACGAGAGCGATTTTAGGCAACAAGCGCATGAACCTGACCGTCCAACAGCGGCGCTTCGCTTGCTGTTGTCCGGCAGGTTATGCCCGATCGTTGGGCGTCACGCGAAGGGGCGAGGTAGTTCATGCGTCCATCGACGATAATCGCTATCGTGCTGATGCTCGAAGTAACGGACACGGCTGCTTCTGCGAACTGCGGCGAACTGCAAACCCAGGTAGAAATGAATCAGTGTGCTTCGCACGACTATGCCAAGGCCGACCGTGAGTTGACCATGCTTTACAACGAGTACTGGGCACGATTGAGCGAAGACCGGAAGCGCCAGCTTCGAGATGCTCAGCTTGCCTGGCTTAAATTTCGCGATTTGTCCTGTAGTTTCGAGAGTTCTGGCGTAAGGGGCGGCAGTGTCTATCCTTTGATGTTGAACACTTGCCTTGCCACTATGACTCGTGCCCGCCTCCAACAGCTTACCGTGTTGGCTAATTGTAAAGAGGGTGACCTCAGTTGCACTGTATGGGAGTGATGCCCAACCGTCGTTCTTGCCGGGCGCTCAACCGGCGGTGCTTCGCTTGCCGGTTGAGCGCTGATGAAGCGGGACGTTGAGGATCGCAATGTCGATGGCGCGCGTCATACGATTCACCACGTCATTGTTCGACGTTGCAAAAGAGCGTCCGAATCCGATCAATCCGATACCAGGTGAATCCCTATTGCTGTGGCTGCGGAAAAGGGCGCTTCCACGTGTCCAGGTTTCCGAACCGGATGCCGAGGACTGGGGGTGGTACTCATCGGTAGTCTTCGATGGTCGTCCCTATACGCTCGGTGCCAGTGCATCGGACGAAGAGAATGGAGAGCGCGAGTGGGTGTTGCAGATCGTTAAGCATCGCTCGTTTGTCGAGAAGCTGTTGGGTCGCGAAAAACTCACCGAAGGCGATGAATGTGCTGCGTTCTTCCAGAGTTTCCTTGAAAGCGAAACCAACTTCAAAAGCCTATCCGTTGACCCGGAGCCCTGACCCGTGGCTCGAGGGGAGATCGAGCAACGTCCTGATCGACGGGCTCGGGCGGCTCTACGTATCGACTGGGTTGCGCTCATTGCTCGCCGAGGGAGCGTGACCTGATGTTCATCGGTGCGGGCGTCGGCGGGGTGTGGAATCGGCACGAAGTGGCCGATTGGTTCTATCGGGCGTAATGTGGTGGAGCAGGCCTACAGCGTAGATTTAGGACCTGCCGGTTAACGTATCCGCGTCGGATTCGATTGCAGCAAGGAGCGTCTCATGCAACATTCCCGGAAACCCGCGTCGAGCAAAGCCGTCGTCCTTGCCCCGGGTGCAGGGCGTGCCTACGCCATGGGTCGTATCGCTGCGGTCTTCAAGGCTGATGGCGAGGAGACGGCATCGCGCTACTCGATCTCGGAGTGGTGGCTCGAGCCGCACACGAAGGGGCCGGGCCCGCATTCGCATGCCGAGGATGACGTCTTCTACGTGATCGAAGGTACGATGAGCGTGTCCGTCGACGGCGAATGGAGTGACGCGCCCAAGGGCAGCTTCGTATTGGTGCCCGGTGGGGTCACGCACGACTTCGAGAATCGTGGCGGCGCGCGCGCGGGCGTGCTCAACTTTTCGGTACCCGGCGGATTCGAACGCGACATGCCCGCCATCGCGAGCTGGTTCGAAGCGAATCCGCCCGGTCGAGCCGGCGATTGATCGTCGTACGAACGATGATCGTGGCGAACCGAGTCTGAACCGATGCGACTCGATTGCGGGCTTTGCGTGGTGCGCGACTGGGACCGGTCCGACAAGCCGGCGCTGCTGCGCGTGGCGAACAATCGCAATATCTGGCGTAACCTCACCCACAAGTTTCCGCATCCGTACACCGAGGCCGACGCCGATCGCTGGTTTGAGATTCTGGAGCGCATGCCCGTACGAATGCACTGGGCGATCGAAGTCGAGGGGCAAACGGTGGGCGGCATCGGCGCGGAGCCGGGCGAAGGGCGAGGCCGGGGTTTGGCGAACCATGGTTCGCGCCGGCCGAGCGGCATCGGCCTGCATGCCGATGCGCGCCCTGCAAGGGTGGACGCGCGATCGGCCCACTTCGGCTATTGGCTGGGCGAGCCTTATTGGCGCCGCGGCATCATGAGCGCTGCCTGTCGGGCGGCGTCGGATTTCGTGCTCGGAGACTTCGATATCGAGCGCCTGGAAGCACGCGTGTTCGCGTGGAATCCGGCCTCGATGCGCGTGCTGGAGAAATGCGGCTTCGAGCGCGAAGGCCTGCTTCGGCGCAGCGTCTTCAAGGATGGCCAGGTGATCGATGCGGTGCTGTATGCGCGCGTGCGCCATAGCGTGTGAGGTGTTTCTCGACGCTGGTGCGCGTGAGTCGGTTGAAAGGAGAACGCCATGACGAGTGCGAAGGAACGCAAGGGAAGCTGTCTGTGCGGCGCGGTGTGTGTGTCGGCCACGATCCAGGACGACAGCGTGGCCGCATGTCATTGCACGATCTGCCGCAAGTGGGGCGGCGGTCCGCTGCTCGCGGTCGACTGCGGAGCCGACTTCCGCATCGAGAACGAGGACAACGTCTCGGTCTACGCGTCTTCGGCGTGGGCCGAGCGCGGCTTCTGCCGCCAATGCGGGACGCATCTTTTCTATCGGCTCAAGCAGGGTCCACGCTACTTCGTGCCGGCGGGCGTGTTTGGCGATGGCGAGCCGTGGGCGCTCACGCATCAGATCTTCATCGACGAGAAGCCCGAATTCTATGCGTTCGCCAATCCGACGACGAACCTGACCGGGGCGGAGGTGTTCGCTCAGTTCCAGTCGAAATGATCGGGTGGGGTCAGGTCTTGCTTGTTGCAGCTCTGCCAGTTGTCGTCGACTGACTGACACTGCAACAAGCAAGACCTGACCCCTTTGGAGACCCCAGCTGCCGGACTGCCCCCAATGCTCCACGATATACCGGAAACCGATTGGAAGCTTTTTCGTGCGCTTCGCGAAGTCGCGCTTGAACGCTTCTGCGAGCGAGTCCTGAATGAGGTGAAAGTGCTTGCGTCCACATCAGACGGGTCCTTTCATGAGCGGTACCTCAACCTCTATCGTCGAATCGAGGATCGAGACGAAGAGCTCGCTCGGGCGTTCAACGACGCGCGACGCTCCAGGATGGTGGAACAACTTGTTCAGATGCGGGTACTTCATTTGATCGAGGACGATGTGCTTGCGAAGTTTTCACCACGGACACGTGAGTTGGTAGCTTTCCTGGCCGATAGCAGGAGAACAACATGATCCTCGAAGTGGCGCCGTTGAGCGTTCGAGCCGGCACGGAAGCGGAATTCGAGACGTCGTTTCGCAAGGCACAGGCGATCATCGCCTCCATGCCAGGATACCTGTCGCACGAGCTGCAGCGCTGCTTCGAGCGCCTGAACGAATACGTGCTCCTCGTGCGCTGGGAGACGTTCGAGGCACACGAAGTCGGCTTTCGCCGCTCGCCCGAATACGCCGAGTGGAAGCGTCTGCTGCACCACTTCTACGATCCGTTTCCAGTGGTCTCGCACTACCGTCTCGTTGCAGGATGCACTGACGATGCCGCATGCGACGCGCGCGAACGGTGAGCCGTAGTGGCCCGGGGTCAGGTCTTGCTTCTTGCGTCGCGAAAGTGAATAACAAGACCCTATGGGGATATCGGACCCCATAGGGATTTCGAAAGGGACCTCGGATATCGCGGAGCAGTGTGCTCAGCGTCCGCGCGCCGCCACCTCGTCGATGAAGTCGAGCGTGGCCTGGGCGCAGCGCTCCGGATGGCTCGCGGCGACGTGGTACGAGTTGCCCGGAAGAACCAGCAGACGCGAATCGGCGATCTGCGCCTGCCAGGCACGCGTCTCCTCCACCGAGGCGAGCCCGCTGCCTTCGGTGGTGATGACGAGCGTGGGACAACGGATCTTCGGAATGTCCGCGCGGATGTCCGAATAATTGATCGCGGCGTTGAAGCCGATCTCGGTGGAAAGTGCGGTGCGACCCATGAAGCGCGTCCACCAGTCGATTCCCTGCGGCGGAAACTCGTCGCCCAGGCGGCCCGCCATGTTGCGCCGGGCCCAATGCTCGATGCCCAGCGTTTCGAATTCGCGCGTGAGCTCCGGGATCTTGTCGGCGCCCTTGCGCAGCGGCGGCGGCGAGCCGACCACCGTGAGCGTTGTGATCCGATGCGGCCGGCGTGCGGCAAACGCGCGGCTGATCACGCCCGCGATCTTGGCGCCCACGAGGTGCACGCGCTCGATCGCGATCGAATCGAGCAGGCGGCAATAGTCGTCGATGATCGTATCGAGCGACCACGGAAAATCGCGCGGCATGGGCGTCGATTGACCGAAGCCGCGCATGTCGGGCCGCACGACGCGAAAGCGCCGCCCGAGCACCGGCACCCAACGATACCAGGCCGCTCCGCTCTCCGCATTGCCATGCAGCAGCAGGATCGTCTCGGGCGTGGTCCAGGGATGGGTGAAGTCGTCGACCCGGTAGTGCATTTCCAGATCGGGCAAAAGTCGGGCGCTGGGCATGAGGGCTCTCTCCGGTACGAAGAGCCTCATACTACAATGGACGCGGCCTGTTTCGCAGGGAGCAGTCATGGCGCATGAGCTGCGATTTCGCATCGTCAACGTCTTTGCCGAGACGTCGCTCGGCGGCAATCCGCTGTGCGTGTTCGAGGAGGGCAGCGCGCTCGACACCGAAACCATGCAGGCGCTCGCGCTGCAGTTCAATCTCTCCGAAACGACGTTTCTGCTGCCGCCGGCCTGCCCGGAAGCGACCCGGCGCGTTCGCATCTTCACGCCGAGCTTCGAGATGCCCTTCGCGGGTCATCCCACGCTGGGTAGTGCGCATGTCGTGCGCAGCCTCTCGGGTTGCGGCGATCGAGTCGCGCTCGAGATGCAGGCGGGTGTCATCCCGGTCGAGGCCCAGGGCGAGCGGTGGACACTGCAGGCGAACGAGCCGACGTGGCGTGATGCGGGTTTGTCACGCAGCCAGGTTGCCGGCATTCTGGGCATCGAGCCATCGGATGTGCGCGACGGGGCGTTGTGGGTCGACACGGGCTCGGAGCAGCTGATCGTGCCGCTCGCGTCTGCCGACGCGGTGCAACGCTGCCGGCCGAATGTCGAACGTCTCGTGGCCGAGTGCGTCGGAGCCAAGCGGCGCGGGCTCGCCTATGTCTGGGCGCGCGAGGATGCGAGTCGCATCCGGGTGCGATTGTTCTTCGAGAAGCAGGGCGGCCTCACCGAGGATCCGGGAACCGGCTCGGCGTGCGCCAACCTGGGTGGCTGGTTCATCGCCCAGGGAGAGCGACTACCGCTCAATGCGATCGTCATGCAGGGCGATCATCTGGGGCGGGCGTGCCGGCTCGGACTGCGGGTCGATGAAGAAAAGCGGATTTTCGTTTCGGGACGCGTGATCGAGATCGGACGTGGGGTCGTTGCGATGTAGCCGTGCGTTCGTGCAGGCGAGCACCGGGCGATGCGATTCGTGACCACCCCGTCCGCGACGTTGTCGCGTCCCGCCCCTCCTTGGTAAGGAGGGGAAGCTGCATTTTTCCCCTCCTCTCATGAGGAGGGGTGCTGGCGAAGGAGGCGGGGTGGTGTGGTTTCCGATCGCGGACGGCGTTCAGGCCTCAGTAACGACGAACTCGCGCTGTTCGATCGCTTCGAGCGCGCGCCACAGCAGCCGCGGATCGTTCGCCTGCAGCCCCGCCGTATCCGAAAGCATCTGCCGCCAGCGCCGCGCCACCGGGCGGCCGCGATAGAGCCCGTACATGTGGCGCACGATATGCCGCAACGGCGTGCCGTGCGCGATTTCGGCTTCGGCGTAGCGCGCGACCGCGGCGATCACTTGCGCGCGCGTGGGCTGCGGGTCGGCCCCGCCGAAGACGCGGGTGTCGGCTTCGGCCAGAAGCCATGGATCGTTGTCGGCGGCGCGACCGATCATGACCCCATCGACTGTGGCGAGCTGCTCGTCGATTTCCGGCCATGTGCGAAGACCACCGTTGATGACGATCTCCAGGTCGGGAAAGTCCTGCTTCAGCCGATGCACTTCGCCGTAGCGAAGCGGTGGGATCTCGCGGTTCTCCTTCGGTGTGAGGCCTTTCAGGATGGCATGGCGCGCATGCACGGCGAAAGTCGGGCAGCCGGCTGCCGCGACCGTCTCGACGAATCGGTGCATGAAACCGTAATCCTCGATGCGGTCGATGCCGATCCGATGCTTGACGGTAACAGGGAGACTGCATGCTTCCCGCATCGCACGCATGCAGTCGGCAACAAGCTCCGGCTCGGCCATGAGGCAGGCGCCGAACGCACCCCGCTGCACGCGCTCGCTCGGGCAGCCGATGTTGAGATTGACCTCGTCGTAGCCGTAGCGCTCGGCGAGTCGTGCGCAATGCGCGAGCGCTTCGGGTTCCGACCCGCCGAGCTGCAGCGCGACCGGATGCTCGTCGGGATGGATGCGCAGGTGCCGGTCGACGTCGCCATGGACGAGCGCGCCGGTCGTGATCATCTCGGTGTAAAGCAGGGTGCGACGCGAGATCTGGCGCAGGAAGAAGCGGCAATGCCGATCGGTCACGTCCATCATGGGCGCGACCGACAGGCGGCGATCGATGCGAGGTGCGCAGGCCATCCTTCGAGCCTCAGCTTACGGAGCGGCCGTCCGCTACACGCTGCCCTCTCCCTCCGGGAGTTGGTCAGGCATGGAAGGACAAAGCGTCGAATCCATGTGCAGCCTCGAGCGACTGCAGTGCAGCGTTCGCCTCAGACGAAATTCAGGCTGTGGACGCCGGTGGCGAGATCCATGTGCTCGACCACCTTGCGCCCGACGAGGTTGCGCAGCGTCTCGGTGGTGCCGCCACCGAGGCTGCCGAAGCGCGCGCCGCGGAACAACCGCGACACGGCGAACTCGTCCACGTAGCCATAGCCGCCGTGCACCTGCACCGCCTGGCTGGTGACGCGAATGGCCATCTCGTTGCAATAGATCTTCGCCATCGCCGCCATGGTCGGATCGGGAAACGGGTTGCCGCTCACCGCCGCGCGGTACAGCAGCCCGCGGCCGGCTTCGATCTCGATCATCATGTCGGCCGCCTTCCAGCGCATGCCCTGGAAGTCGCCGATCGGCTTGCCGAACGCCTTGCGATCGCGCAGGTACTTGACCGCTTCCTCCAGCGCCCCCTCGGCCATGCCGAGGCAGATCGAGGAATTGAGGCAGCGTTGCATGTTGAAGGCGGAAAGCAGCTTCTTCATGCCGTTGTCGCGCAGGATCACGTTCTCGGCGGGCACTTCCACGTTGTCGAACAGCACCTCGCACAGGTGCTCGCCGCCCATCGTGTGGTACTTGCCCTCGGCGCTGTAGCCTTTGGCGCCCTTCTCGACGATGACGCAGCCGATGCCGGCTGCGCCCGGCACACCGTTCACGCGCGTGAACACGATCATAAGGTCCGCGATGTCGGCGCGCGAGATGAGCGTTTTCTGCCCGTTGACGATCGCCTTCGAACCCTTGATCTCGGTGTTGGTGCGGTAGTTCGGCACGTCGGTGCCGGCATCGGGCTCGGTCAGCAGGATGGCGAGGATGAAATCACCGCTGGCTATCTTCGGCAGCCATTTCTTCCTGAGCGGCTCGGGCGCGTATTCGCTGATGATGCGCGTCTGCACGCCGATCTCGCCCAGCGCAGCCAGCGCCGTGACGTAGCAGCTCTTGCCGATCTCCTCCATGGCGAGCACGGCATCGAGCACGCTGGCGCCGGAGCCGCCGTACTCTTCGGGCACCGACATGCCGAGGATGCCCATCTGCGCCAGCTGCTTGAGATTCTCGTAGGGGTACTCGCCGTTCAGCCACCGGATCGCTTTCGGCGCGAGCTCCTTTTGCCGGAACTTGCGCAGCGTGTCGATCATCTCGCGTTGCTCGTCGCTCAGGGTGAAGTCCACTGAAGTCTCCGTCAGTTCATGGGGCGCGGCGGACACCCATGGTTCCTGTTCGTGGAATCGAATATGTGAGGGGAGGAAAAGCGTTTCGATTCTAGCATGCGCCCCGAGCGCGCTCGCCGCAACGCGCCACACGAGTCGAGGCGTGCGCAAGCACGATGCTATACTCGCTCGCATGCCTCTAGCGCCACGTGCGCCAGTCGGCTGCGCAAGCTGTTCGATGTCGTCCCGCCACTTGCCCGAGACCAGCCCTTGAGCTCGCACGAATCGACCGCGCGCAGCGACGATGCCGTCGCAGGTGCGTTTGCACACTGGTCGTGCGGGCTCGACTGGAATGCGTTCGGCGCCGAGCTCCAGCGCGCGGCGCTCGACGAGCTGCTCGACTTCACCGGCGACATGATTGCGGGGCGGGCCGCGGTGGGACTGCCGCCGTGGCTCGAAGTCCTGCTCGACGATGCCGGCCGGCACACGGCATCGGTCACCGGCGGGCAGCGCGCTTCGCCCTGGAGCGCCGCCATGGCCAACGGCTACTTCGGTCACGTGCTGGAGCTGGACGATACGCACGACGAAGCCGTGTTGCATGCGGGTGCAGCCGCGATCCCCGCCGCACTGGCGGCGGCGGAATATCGGGGCGACGTAGCCGGGGCAAGACTGCTGGAGGCGATCGTCGGCGGCATCGAGCTCACGTGCCGGCTCGGCATGGCGACCAACCTGAGTCTCGTGCAAAGCGGCTGGATCTACACGGCGCTGCTCGGGCACTTCGGCGCCGCGTTGGCCGCTTCGCATGTCCTCGGACTGGACGAGCAGGCGCGGCGCCGAGCGCTCGGCATCGTCTATTGCTTCGCGAGCGGCAATCACCAGTCATCGCGCGAGGGGGCGGCGACCAAGCATTTGCAGCCGGGCATCGCGGCGGCCAACGGACTGAAAGCCGCGCTGATGGCGCAGCGCGGCCTGAGCGGGGTGGAGGCGCCTTTCACCGGCGAAGATGGATTCGCGCGCGTCTACCTGCGCGGCCGCTTCGAGCCCGATCGTGCGCTACAGGCACTCGGCGAGCAATACGAGGCGGCGCGCCTGTCGATCAAGCCGTATCCGTCGTGCCGGCTGACACATCCGGCGGTGAGCGCGGCGCTCGCGCTGCGTGAGAAGCTCGGTCCCGATCTCGATCGGGTGCAGGCGATCGAAGTGCGGATGGGAAGCCAGGCGCACGACGTGGTCGGGCGCCGGGAAGCGTTTCGACTCACCCCCGAACGCTGGCTCGATGCGCAGTTCAGTGTCTTCTGGACCGTGGCTGTCGCCCTTTGTCACGGCGCGGTGCGGCCGATCCATCTCCTCGACGACGTGCCGCCGCGGCCGCCAGTACGCGCGTGGATCGAGCGCATCCACGCCGAACCGATTGCCGGCAGCGCCGCGCGCGATGTGGGCGCGTGCGAGATCGAGGCGAGTGGCCCGTTCGGGCGCGTGAGCGTGCAGGCGGCCGAGGCCAAGGGTCATCCGGACGCGCCGCTCACCGCGCAGGAGCTGGAAGAGAAATTTTGCGCCAACGTCGCGCTCGCCGGCATGAGCCGTGCCGAAGCGCGCGAGCTCGCTGGCACCTTGCTTGCCTTGGATCGTTCGCCGGATCTCGCGCCGCTCATGCGCGCGCTGCGTCGCCCGCAAGCGCGCACCCCGCTCAAGAGGCATGCTGATTAGCGCCATCGCTAATCAGGAGGGGCATTGAGATGTATCTGCTCGAACACGACGCGAAAACGCTGCTCGATGCCGTCGGCATTGCGGTGCCGCAGGGTTGCCTGGTCGAATCGGCCGAAGCGGTCGATGAAGCCGTGTTGCCGCCCGGACCCTGGGTCGTCAAGGCGCAGGTGCCGGCCGGCGGTCGGGGTAAGGCAGGGCTGGTGCGCGCGAGCGAATCGCGTGCCGAATTGCGTGCGCTGGTGGCCGGCATGCTCGGCCAGGTCCATCGCGGCCACGGCGTGGGCGCGTGCCGCATCGAGAGCCGGCGCGACCGGGCGGATGAGGCCTATCTCGGCTTCATGCTCGCGCCCGCAAGCGGCGAGGTGCGCGTGCTCGTTGCTGCCAGCGGCGGCGTGGATATCGAAACCTCCGGCGCGGTGCGATCGAAGCTGGTCGCGCCGCAACCGCAGGCGCTTGCCGCCGCAGTCGGTGAGCTGGCTGCCTCGGCCCCGCAGCACATCCGTCAGGCGATCACCGAAGCCGGCACGCGGCTGGGCGAAATGTTCCTGCGTCGCGATGCCGTGCTACTGGAAGTGAACCCGTTGTTCGTCGGACTCGATGGCGGCTGGCTCGCGGGCGATGCCAAGATGGTGCTGGACGACAATGCGCTCGGACGCCAGCCGGAAGTGCGCGCGCTGCTCGCAGCGCGTTCGCATGCCTATGTCGAAACCTGGCTCAAGGCGCAGCACGAATTTGACTACGTGGTCGTGGACCCGGACGGCGAGCTGGGTCTGCTCACCACCGGCGCCGGGCTTTCGATGATGCTGATCGACGAGTTGCGCGCCGGCGGTATCCGGCCCTACAACTTTCTCGATGTGCGTACCGGGGGACTGCGCGGCGATGCGAGCCGGCTCGTCAAGGTGCTCAACTGGATCGCCGAAGGCCGCAGCGTTCGCTGCGTGCTGGTGAACGTGTTCGCCGGAATCACGCACCTCGGCGAGTTCTCGCGCCTGCTGGTGCAGGCGCTCGAGGAAGCCCCGGTGCTGAAGGTACCGGTCGTCACCCGCCTGGTGGGCAACGGGCTCGACGAGGCGCGCGCGGTGCTCGGCGAGGCCGGGATCGCGGTGGAGCCCGATCTGGAAAAGGCGCTTTCGCTGGTGCGGGTGGCGCTGTCGAAACAGGGCGATGCGGCGCAGGCGCGCAAGCGATGATCGATCCACGCATCACGCGCAGCACGCCGGTCATCATGCAAGGCGTCACCGGCCGTGCCGGACGCAGCCACTTTCAGCTCATGCGTGCGTACGGCACGAATATCGTGGCGGGCGTATCGCCGCGCGCGGCGGGCACGCAGATCGACGGTGTTCCCTTGTTCGGAACGTGCGCGGAAGCCGTGGCCGCCACGGGTGCGAAAGTCAGCATTCTTTTCGTCGGCGCGGAGCAATTGCTGGCCGCGATCGAGGAAGCGATAGCCGCCGGGATCGAGATGCTCGTCACCCCGACCGAAGGCATGCCGATCCACGACGCCTTGCGAGCCAAGCGGCTTACCCTGGCCAAGGGCGTTACCTGGATCGGGGCGTCGACTCCGGGCATGGCGGTGCCGGGCGAAGCGAAGCTCGGTTTTCTGCCCGATACCACCCTGGCGCCGGGCCCGCTCGGCATCATGTCCAAGAGCGGCACGCTGTCGTACGAATCGGGCTATCGCCTGGTCCAGCACGGTATCGGCCAGTCGGTATGGGTCGGTGTCGGCGGCGACCCCGTCAAGGGCGTGCGCTTTGCCGACCTGGTGCCGTTCTTCGGCGCCGATGCGCAGACCGAAGCGGTGCTGATCATCGGCGAGATCGGCGGCACGGAAGAGGAAGAATTCGCGCACGCGCTCGAGGCGCACGGTTTCTCCAAGCCGGCCTTCGCATTGATCGCCGGGCGCAGCGCCCCGGAAGGCGTCAGCATGGGCCACGCAGGCGCGCTCGTGCACGGCGCACACGGCACCTACGCCGCAAAGAAGACGGCGCTGGAAGCAGCCGGGGCGACCGTGTTCGGCTCGCTCGACGAGATGACGCGCGGCATTGTCGCCGCCTTGCGACGCTGACGGCTCGGGCCGGCCTGGTGAAACATCCGGGCCAGGTCGAAGCCTGCGCGTCGGCAGCTGTGCGGACGTTCCGTCGCCACCTCGTAGCATCGCAGCGGGCATGTTCGCCGCTTTCCTGCATCGAATGCGAGCGCCCCACCCCTTGGAAACCCCCGCACACGGGTCCGTGCTGCGGTATGCGAGCGTTCTGCCGTGCAATTCCAGGCGTCGCGCCGCGTGGCCCAGTGGCATGAACTCAGTGGCATGGACGTTGCTCGACCCCGTGCATGAGGAAACGGAGTCGACAGTGAAGAAATTCACACGCCTGAGCTTCGCGGAGCTGGCCCACACCTACGGTTGGACGATTACGTACGCCGATGGCTATGCCGACGGCGAAGCGTATCGAGCGCGTCGCCAGCAGCCACCCGCGTACCTGCTATGGGGATTCGACGAATATGCGCAGGGCTTTCAAGCAGGCTTCTACGATCAGCCCGCGCGCATGCCGCCGAATCCGGAATCGTCCGCAGCGCTGTAGCTTCGCAGCTGCTCGCCGCTCGCGGTCGGCAAGCGGGGAGGCGTTCGTGACCTGACGTTCGGCATCCGCGCAACCACCTGCATCCGGCGCTCGGATCGCGGCGCTCGTTCGATTGGCCGAACGCGTCTTCTTTAGCCTTTCCCTGATCGCTACTATCTCGATCACTCGCTTGTAGTGTGCGAGTTCCCTCCTTCCCTTGCAGGCCGATGCGCGCCAAGGCGTATTCCATTGTCGGCGTACAATCGATCGACGCGCCATCAGAAGCAGCCGGGAGGAATCCGTTCGCACATGCCTGAGCTCGTTGCGCTCGCGGTCGGGTTCGCGGCCTGGGCGAGCGCAGCACGCGCACGATGATGCCAGCCGGCGTTCACGCGCGTGCTCGCCGTAGTGCGTGCTGGCAGCGGCAGCAGCGGTGAATCAGCTCTTGAAGCGATGCGCCGACTAGAGATACAGCACGGCGGGAAAGACGGTAACGGCGAGAATCAGCACGAGCCACTCGAGGTTGTGATAGCGCAGCCACCCGGTGAAGTGCAGCACCAGGATGGTGATCGCTACCACGTAGTACAGCAGAAGCAGCATAGGGTCGCGAGCATGGGCGCCAATGGCCGGAAGGCCGGAATTCTAACCCCTAATGTCGCACAGGGCATCAGGCACGCCGCCGAGGCGGGAGCCGGTCGCGGCGGACGAGCGGCGCACGCACCCGCAAACGGCAAGCGGCGGAGGATGCGCCCGCCTGCAAGTGGCACGAGGCCGAGGATGCGACCATGAGATTCGTATTGGCGCTCGATCAAGGTACCACCAGCTCGCGGGCGATCGTGTTCGATCGCGCCGGTCAGGCGGTCGCGAGCGCGCAGCGCGAGTTGCGGCAGATCTTTCCGCGGCCGGGTTGGGTCGAGCACGACCCGATGGAGATCTGGTCGTCGCAGCTCGCGGTGGCGCGCGAGGCGCTGGTTGCCGCCGGCGCGGAGGCAAAGGACATTGCGGCCATCGGCATCACCAATCAGCGCGAAACCACCCTCGTTTGGGACAAGGCAAGCGGCGAGCCGGTCGGGAACGCGATCGTGTGGCAGGATCGCAGGACCGCCGAGCTGTGCGAGCGGCTCGAAGCCGAGGGCCTCGGGCCGCTTTTCGCGAGCCACACCGGTCTGCTGCTCGATCCCTATTTCTCCGCCACCAAGCTGGTCTGGATGCTGAGTGAGGATCCGGGTTTGCGCGCTCGCGCCGAACGCGGCGAGCTCGCATTCGGCACGGTCGACAGCTGGCTCGTGTGGAAGCTCAGCGGCGGCTCGGTGCATATTACCGACGTCACCAACGCTTCCCGCACACTGCTGTACAACATCCACACCCTGCAGTGGGACGACAAGCTGCTGCAGGTGCTGAACGTGCCGCGCGCGCTCCTGCCTGCCGTCGTGCCTTCGTCGGGCGAGATCGCGCGCACCGATCCGCAGCTGTTCGGAGCGCCGCTTCCGATCGCGGGCATCGCAGGGGATCAGCAGGCGGCGTTGTTCGGTCAACGCTGCGTGCGCCCGGGGATGGTGAAGAATACCTACGGCACGGGCTGCTTCATGCTCATGCACACCGGCGTCGCGCCGGTGGCTTCGACACGCAAGCTCGTCACCACTGTCGCGTGGCGCCAGCAAGGCGAGACGCATTACGCGCTCGAGGGCAGCGTGTTCGTCGCCGGAGCGATCGTGCAATGGCTGCGCGACGGGCTCGGCATCATCGCGACCTCGGCCGAAGTCGAGCCGCTCGCGGCGACGGTGCCGGACAACGGCGGCGTGTATCTCGTGCCGGCGCTCACCGGTCTGGGTGCTCCGCACTGGGATCCGGCCGCGCGCGGCGCCATTCTCGGCCTCACGCGCGGGGCGACCAAGGCACATATCGCGCGTGCAGCGCTTGAGTCGATCGCCTACCAGAGCGCGGACCTGGCCGAGGCGATGCGGCAGGACTCGGGCATCGACGTGGCGGAGCTGCGCGTCGACGGGGGTGCGGCGAGAAACGATCTGTTGATGCAATTTCAGGCCGACGTGCTCGGCGTTCCGGTCGTGCGGCCGCGCATCACCGAGACCACGGCGCTCGGCGCTGCGTATCTGGCCGGGCTCGGCGTCGGTTTCTGGGACGATCCGGAAACGCTCGACCGGCAGTGGCAGATCGATCGCAGGTTCGAGCCCGCCATGTCGCGCGACCAGGCGCGAGCCATGCGCGCCGGCTGGTACCGGGCGCTCGAGCGGGCCAAGCAATGGGTGCAGCCGTGAGCCTCGTGCGCGATGGCTTCTGACAGCGCGGGGGAAGGCCTGCGCCGTCATCCTGCGTTCGTGCTGTTCGTGGTCACCGCGGCGCAGATGGCGTGTGCGATGACCAACGCGGTCCTGCCGACCGTCGCACCCAAGGTCGCCGAGTCGCTCGGCATCGAGCCCGCGTGGGTCGGCTACCAGGTGAGCATCTTCTTCGCGGCGGCGATGGCCGGCACCGCCTACGGTGGTGGGTGCATCGCCCGCTTCGGTCCGGCGCGCGCAACCCAGTTCACGCTCGCCGGCTGCATCGCGGGCGTGCTGCTTTTCATGCTGCCGCATCCGGCGTTCATCGTGATCGGCTCCTTGATCGGCGGCTTCGGCACCGGCTTCATCAATGCCTCGGGCGCGCAGATCCTCGTGCGTTACACCCCGGCCTCGCGCCGCAATCTCGTGTTCTCCCTCAAGCAGACCGGCATGCCGCTGGGCGGCATGATCGTTTCGCTCACCGCGCCGGCATTGGCGCTCGCCTTCGGTTGGCGCTGGGCGCTCGCCCCCATGATCGCCATTGCCCTGTGCGCATTGGTGTTGAATCAGCATGCGCGAGCGCTGTGGGACCGCGACCGCAATCCGCACGCGGCCTTGGACGGTGCGGCACTCGGCGCGCTGCCGCTGGTGTGGCGGGCGCCGGCGCTGCGCTGGCTGGCGCTTGCCGGGATGTGCTTCTCGGCCGTGCAGCGGATGCTGCTGACGTATCTCGTGCTGTACCTGGTGACCGATCGCGCTTATGGCTTGGTGCAGGCCGGCATCCTGCTGTCGGTGATGCAGGCGGCCGGGTTCGTTGCCCGGCCGGTATGGGGTTGGATCGCCGATCGCGCCGGCAACGGCATGCGGGTGCTGATGCTGATCGGCGTCATCACGACCGCCGGCCCTGGCAATTGCGCTTTCTGCCTGGCTCGTGTTTGCGCCGGCCGCGCAGGCGCAAACGATCGAAAACGAGCTGGTGCTGATCACGCCGGTCGCGAAGACGCTCACCGATCCGACGCTGGCGGATTTCACCGCTTACGCAAAGAGCGCTGGAACATCACGGTGAAGGCGCATGCGCTCGCGGCCGGAACTCCGGTTGCCTACGGGCGCATTCTGGAGTGGAAGGGTCGGCCCGAGGCCGACATCTTCTGGGGCGGCGAGAGCGCGCTCTACGACAAGCTCGCCGAGCAGAAGCTGCTGGTGAAGCACGATCTGCCGGCTGCGGTCATGGACGCGATTCCGGCCACCATCGGCAAGCCCAAGCCGATCTACCTCAAGGACCCGAAAGGATTCTGGACCGGAACCGTGCTCGAGCCCTATGGGCTCGTCTACCACCCGAAGGTGCTGCAGCGCCTCGGTGTCCCGGTGCCGAAGGACTGGGACGACCTGCTGCATCCCAAGCTGAAAGGCAACGTTGCCCAGTGCGCACCCAGCCGCTCGAGCAGCAGCCACGCGACCTATGAGGTGATTTTGCAGCGCGACGGCGACGAGAAAGGCTGGGCATTCCTGAAGCGCCTGGGCGCAAACACGGGGATATTCACGGCCCGCAGCCGTGACGTACCGTCGGTCGTCGCGCGCGGAGAGTTCGCCGCCGGTTTCGCCGTGCCCAGCTACATGGCGTTCGAGGACAAGCTGGCCGGGTTCGATCTGAAATTCGTCGCGCCCAAGACCGCCTGGATCACCCCGGAGCCGATCGCCATCCTGGCCGGCTCCAGGAATCCGAAGGCCGCGCGCGCGTTCATCGAATACCTGTTGTCCGAGCGTGGCCAGCGCGTCGCGATGGAGCGCGGCGTGTTCCCGATCACGCCCAAGTTCCGGGTGCAGGGCAAGCCCGGCTCGCGCGCCGAGATGGCGGTCGAGTTCACCGGCGGGATCCGCTCGTACTTCGACGTGGACGTGGTCAACATCTACGACGACGACAAGGCGCAGAAGCGCTACCAGCAGGTGAACGAACAGTTCCGCAAGGACATCGAGGCGGTCTGGGCGCAGCTGAAGAAATAGCGGTACTCGATGCGCATCTCCGTCGAAGGCCTGACGAAAAGATTCGGGCAGGTAACCGCGGTCAACCGCGCGAGCTTCACGATCGAGGAGGGCGAGCTCTTCACGCTCCTCGGTCCGTCGGGCTGCGGCAAGACGACGCTGCTGCGGCTGATCGCCGGCTTCTATACGCCCGACGAGGGCGAAATCCGGTTCAACGATCGCGTGGTGAACGCCGTGCCGCCCGACGAGCGCGGCATCGGCATGGTGTTCCAGAACTATGCGCTGTGGCCGCACATGACCGTGGCGCAGAACATCGGCTATGGCTTGAAGCTGCGCAAGGTGCGCGGTGCCGAGCTCGGCGAGCGCACCGATGCCATCCTGGAAAAGGTGAAGCTGGGGGGCCTTAACGCTCGCTATCCGGGCCAGCTTTCGGGCGGCCAGCAGCAGCGGGTGGCGCGGGCGCTGGTGCTCAATCCCAAGATCCTGCTGCTGGACGAGCCACTGTCGAACCTGGACGCGAAGATCCGCGTGCAGCTGCGCGCCGAGATCCGCAAGCTGCAGAAGGAGCTCGGCATTACGGCGGTGTACGTGACGCACGATCAGGAAGAGGCGCTCACGCTGTCGGATCGCATCGCGGTGGTCAACTTGGGCAGCGCCTGCCAGATTGGAGCGCCGAGAACGTTGTACGAGCAGCCCGCGAATCGGTTCGTGGCCGACTTCATCGGCGTAGCCAATCTGATCGAAGGCAGCGTGGCGGCGGTCGATCGCAGCCGACCTGCGCTCGAAGTGCAAACGCCGCTGGGGGCATTGACGGCGCGCTTCGATGAGAATTTTCGTCCGGGCGATGCGTGCGTGCTGTCGATCCGGCCGGAAAATGCGCTGCTCGATGGCGAGGCACGTGCGGGATTCAATCGCCTGCAAGGCCGCATCGCGTTCGCGGCCTACCTGGGCAACACGATCCGCTATGACGTCGATGTTGGCCAGGGCGTGTTGTTCAAGGTGGACATCTGCGATTCCTGGCATCACCAGCTGCACGCGCTCGGTAGCCCCGTGAGCGTGAGCTTCGACCCCGCCAGCAGTGTCGCGGTGTGGCCGCAATGACGAGCCTGCGGCTGCCCCGCATATCCGTAGCGGCGACGGGTTTCAGCCTCCCTGTTGCTGGGTGCTCGCAATCGTGTTCGTGCTGGCGGCGCGCCAGTACGTGGCGATCAAGGATTACAGCTCGCTTTCGTACTCGAGGGTCGAGCGGCGGCGGCTCGGCCCGTTCCAGCGCTGGCTCGCCGTGGCGCTGTTCACGATTTGCGTCATCCCGCAAGTCGGCGTGGTGCTCGCCGCCGTCGGCCGCGGCTGGTCGCTCACGCCGTTTCCCGTGCATTACACGCTGGAGTTCTTCCGCCAGGTGAGCATCGAGACACCGAAATTCATCATCAACTCGTTCCTGTATTCAGGGTTGGCACTGCTGCTGTGCCTCGTCATCGGGGTGCCGATGGCGTGGATCATGGCGCGCACCCGGGCGCCGGGCCGGCGTGCGATGGATGCGCTCACGACGCTCATCCTCGCAATCCCGGGAACGGCGATCGGCATCGCTTACATTCGCGCGTTCAACGTGCCGTTGCCGCTCACCGACACGGCGCTCACCAGCATGTGGATCATCCTGCCCCTGGTGCTCGCCGTGCGCCGGCTTCCCTACACCGTGCGCGGCAGTTATGCCTCGCTGCTGGTCGTGCACCCGTCGATGGAGGAGGCGGCGGCCAATGTCGGCGCGGGACGGCTTCGCACTTTCAAGGACATCACGCTGCCGCTGGTGTGGAAGGGCATCCTGGTCGGGGGGCTGTTCTCGTTCATCATGTCGATCCAGGAAGCGTCGGCCACGATCTTCCTCACCCTCGGCGGCTGGGAGATGATCCCGTTCGGGATCTTCACCTTCTACATCGCCGGCTCGCAAAGCCAGGCGGCGGCGCTCGGAGTCATCCTGATCGTGCTGTGCGCGGCGAGCCTGTATATCGTCAACCGCATTGCCGGCACGCGGGTGGGCGGGCTATTCGGGTGAACTGAGTGAAGAGTGAACTGAGTAAGTGAAGCGTGAAGGCCAGCGTCGCTGCCTTTCACTTTCACCCTTCACTTTCCACTCAATCACTCCCCGTCCGGGCGAAAACCTGCCTGATACCGCTTCGCCCGCTGCTGGTAGTTGAGCGCGGTGCGGCCGATGCGCTCGATCTCGTCCGGCTTGAGATCGCGCACGACCTTGCCCGGCGAGCCGAGGATCAGGGTGCCGTCCGGAAACTCCTTGCCTTCCGGGATGAGCGCACCGGCCCCGACCAGGCAATGTCTTCCGATCTTGCAGTGATTGAGCAGGATCGCGCCGATGCCGATCAGCGAGCCTTCGCCGACCGTGCAGCCGTGAACCATCGCCATGTGGCCGACCGAGACGTTCTTCTCGAAAAAGATCGGCGCCCCGGGGTCGGCGTGCAGCACGCTGCCGTCCTGGATCTGCGAGCCTTCACCCAACGTGATCAGGTCGTTGTCCGCGCGCACCACGCAGTTGAACCAGATGCTCACGTTGTGCTCCAGGATGACCGAGCCGACCACGATGGCGCCCGGCGCGATGTAGTAGTCCCCTTTGCACACGACGCGGCGGTCCTCGATGGCGAATTTCATTGGTTCTCTATCCCCTGGATGATGGTGGGCAGCTTTTTCATTGTATTACAGCATCGGAAGGGGATGCCTGAGTGAAGGGTGAAAAGTGAAAGGTGAAGCGGAACCCAACCGGCCGGAGCGCTGAAACACAAACGGCGGGTCACCCCGCCGTTTGTGTTTCAGGAGCTCGGGTGAGCCGTTCACTCTTCACTTCTCACCCTTCACTCGGCTACCGCTCCCTACAAGATCCCCTTACATCAAAGGTACGATCAAGAGGGCGACGATATTGATAATCTTGATGAGCGGATTGACCGCAGGTCCCGCCGTGTCCTTGTAGGGGTCGCCGACGGTGTCGCCGGTGACCGCGGCCTTGTGCGCGTCGGAGCCCTTGCCGCCGTAGTTGCCTTCCTCGATGTACTTCTTGGCGTTGTCCCACGCACCGCCGCCGGTGGTCATCGAGATGGCGACGAAAAGTCCCGTGACGATGGTGCCCATCAGCACCCCGCCCAGCGCCTTGGGCCCGAGGATGAGTCCGACCAGCACGGGCACCAATACGGGCAGGATCGACGGCACGATCATCTCCTTGATCGCCGCCTTGGTGAGCATGTCGACTGCGCGCGAGTAGTCCGGCTTGGCCGTGCCTTCCATGATGCCCTTGATGTCCCGGAACTGGCGGCGCACTTCCGCCACCACCGCGCTCGCCGAGCGGCCGACCGCTTCCATCGCCATGGCGCCGAAGAGATACGGCACCAGGCCGCCGATGAACAGGCCGATGATGACCATGTGATCCGACAGGTCGAACGACAGCTTGCTGCCGGCGGCTTCCAGCGCATGCGTGTAATCGGCGAAGAGCACCAGCGCGGCCAACCCCGCGGAACCGATGGCGTAACCCTTGGTGACCGCCTTGGTGGTATTGCCGACCGCGTCCAGCGGGTCGGTGACGTTGCGCACTTCCTTGGGCAGATCCGCCATTTCGGCGATGCCGCCGGCGTTGTCCGTGATCGGCCCGTAGGCGTCGAGCGCCACGATGATGCCCGCCATAGACAGCATCGCGGTCGCGGCGATGGCGATGCCGTAGAGGCCGGCAAGGTAGTAGCTCACGCCGATCGCGAGACACACCGCGAGCACCGGCAGCGCCGTGGATTTCATCGATACGCCGAGCCCCGCGATGATGTTGGTCGCATGGCCGAACTGCGACGAGCTGGCGACGTGTTTGACCGGCGCGTATTCGGTGCCGGTGTAGTACTCGGTGATCCAGACCAGCGCCGCGGTCAGCACCAGGCCGACGATCGCCGAGCCGAAGATTTTCATCTGGCTGCCGGGCGCGCCGAGGGCGTCGTCCGGCATGAGCCAGGTGGTGACCGGGTAGTAGGCGATGAGCGCGAGAACCCCGGATACGATCAGGCCCTTGTAGAGGGCGTTCATGATCTTGCCGCCCTCGGACACCTTGACGAAGAAGCAGCCGATGATCGAAGCGATGATCGAGACGCCGCCCAGGGCCAGGGGATAGATCACGGCGTTTTCGCCTGCAGTGCCCGTCATCATGAGCGCGCCGAGCAGCATGGTGGCGATCACGGTGACGGCGTAGGTTTCGAACAGGTCGGCCGCCATACCGGCGCAGTCGCCGACATTGTCGCCGACGTTGTCCGCGATCACCGCCGGATTGCGCGGATCGTCCTCGGGGATTCCGGCCTCGACCTTGCCCACCAGGTCGGCGCCGACGTCCGCGCCCTTGGTGAAGATGCCGCCGCCAAGACGGGCGAAGATCGAGATGAGCGAGCCGCCGAAGGCGAGCCCGACCAGCGGCTGGATGGTTTGGACGATGTCGGCGCCGCCCGTGGTCCTCAGCCAGGCATAGTAGCCCGCGACACCGAGCAGCCCCAGGCCGACGACCAGCATGCCGGTGATGGCGCCGCCGCGAAACGCGACGCTCAGCGCCGGCGCGAGACCGCCGCGCGCGGCTTCGGCCGTGCGCACGTTGGCGCGAACCGAAACGTTCATGCCGATGTAGCCGGTCGCACCGGACAGCACGGCGCCGATCAGGAATCCGATCGCGGTCGGCCAATTGAGCGCCACGCCGATCACCACGAACAGGATCACGCCGACGATGCCGATGGTGGTGTACTGCCGATTCAGGTACGCCGATGCGCCCACCTGGATCGCCCGGGCGATCTCCTGCATGCGCGCATTGCCGGCCGGCAGCGCCAGGATCGAGCGGCTGGTGATCACCCCATACAGGATCGCGATGACCGCGCAAACGAGTGCGAGGACGATTCCCCCAGTCATGAACCTACTCCCTATTTGTACGTTAGCGACGATACGGCGGGCGGGCACCCGGCCGCGCAAAACCGCGCAATTCTAACCTGAATCGCCGTTTAAACGGCTGCTCCGGGCGCGGACCCCTTCGGTAATGTTTTGTTCTGAGGCAACACGAAGCTTGGCCGTCCCGAGCGCCCCGTCGTGAATCGAGCGGGATTCGCGGATCGGCATTGAGATGGCGCGCGTGCGTCGCCATGCCGCCAAGAAAAGCTAAAGCTTGAACTCGGTATTGAGCTTCTTCGGCACCGGTTTGTTCTTGAGCCGCACGTACTGCGGCAGTCCGTTGCGATACGGCGGATAGGCCTCGCCCGCGATCAGGGGCGAGAGGTAGGTACGGCACTTGTCGGTGATGTGGAAGCCGTCCTCGCGAATGAAATCCTCCGGCATGAACTTCTCATGGTTGGCGACATCGTTCAGATCCGCCTTGCCGATCACCCAGCGGTAAGGACGGTTGGACTTGCGCACGATGACCGGCATGGTGCCGTTGTAGCCTTTGACGGCGTACTCGACCGCCGCCTTGCCGACCGCATACGACTGCTCCAGGTCGGTCTTGGAGGCGATGTGACGTGCCGCGCGCTGGAGGTAATCCGCGACCGCCCAGTGATACTTGAGATCGAGGCGCTGTTGCACCAGCTGGGCGATCACGGGTGCGACGCCGCCCAGCTGCGCATGGCCGAACGCATCGCGCAGCCCCGTTTCGGAGACGAACTTGCCGTCGGCCGTGCGCAGACCCTCGGATACCGCGATCGCGCAATAGCCGTATTGCTGCACGCACGCGTCGACCTTGGCGATGAACTTGTCCTCGTCGAAGCGCACCTCCGGGAACAGCAGCAGGTGCGGCGCATCGCCTTCGCGCTCGGCGGCAAGCCCGCACGCCGCGGTGATCCATCCGGCATGGCGGCCCATGACTTCGAGCACGAACACGCGCGTGGAGGTGCGCGCCATCGAGGCGACGTCGAAGCCGGCCTCGCGAATGCTGACCGCGACGTACTTGGCGACCGAGCCGAAACCCGGGCAGGTGTCGGTCACCGCGAGATCGTTGTCGACCGTTTTCGGTACCCCGACACACACCAGCGGATAGCCCATCTTCTCGGCGATGCGCGAGATCTTGAGCGAAGTATCGGCCGAATCGTTGCCGCCGTTGTAGAGAAAATAGCCGATGTCGTGGGCGCGGAATACTTCGATCAGGCGCTCGTACTGGCTTGGATCCTTGTCGATGTCGCGCAGCTTGTAGCGGCACGAACCGAACGCGCCCGAGGGCGTGTGCTTGAGCGCCTTGATCGAAGCGGCCGGCTCCTTGGACGTGTCGATCAGATCCTCCGTAAGCGCGCCGATGATGCCGTCGCGGCCTGCGTAGACCTTGCCGATGCGGCTTTTGTAGCGGCGCGCCGTCTCGACCACCGCGGCGGCGGTGGCATTGATCACGGCGGTCACGCCGCCCGACTGGGCGTAGAAGAGATTTTTCTTCCCGTTCATTGAGCGCCTCCCGGGCATCGTGGTTAGGGGCATTGGGGTCGTCACGAGCGCGATCCGTCGTCTGCGCCGCGGCTGCCCGCAGTGCCCTGGGCGCCGCGGCAGGTGTGCGAATCGAGTGCGGCGAAGATCTTGTCGCGGATGTGCTCGATCGATCCGCGGCCGTAGAAGTTACAGTAGCGCGGGGCGTCCGCGTCGCCGGACTTGGCCCAGGTGAGGTAGCAATTGACGAGCGGCTTGGTCACCGCATGGTACGTGGCAATCCGGCGGCGCACGGTTTCTTCGCGATCGTCCGGGCGCTGCACCAGCGGCTCTCCGGTCACGTCGTCCTTGCCTTCGACCTTCGGCGGATTGAATTCGACGTGATAGCTGCGCCCCGAGCCGGGATGCACGCGCCGTCCGCTCATGCGGCGCAGAATCTCCTCGTCGGCCACTTCGATCTCGATCACGAAATCGATCTTCACCCCTTCCCGGCGCATCGAATCGGCCTGCTCGATGGTGCGCGGAAAGCCGTCGAAGAGATAGCCGTTCCGGCAGTCCGGCTGCGTCACCCGCTCCTTGACCAGCGCGATCACCAGCTCGTCGGGCACCAGCTCGCCGCGGTCCATGTAAGTCTTGGCCTGGCGTCCGAGCTTGGTCCCGGTTCGAATCTCGTTGCGCAGCATGTCGCCGGTGGAGATTTGCGGGATCCCGTAGCGCTCGGTCAGGAATTGCGCCTGTGTTCCCTTGCCGGCCCCGGGCAGTCCAAGCAGGATGAGTCTCATCGTCGATTTCCGATTTCTACCGATTGTGCCGTCGCAGCCGTTCGATGGCATCGCCGTCTGTCTTGCAAGCGCATGATAGCTCGCACCTTCTCCAGCGGATATGTCCCCTAGCGATTCGCCGCGAGGTATGCACGCACACGCGCGAGGTCGTCCTCGGTGTCGACGCCGGCCACCGGCGCCACGGCGCTCACGCGCACGGCAATGCGAAACCCATGCCACAGCGCGCGCAGCTGCTCGAGCGCTTCGAGCCGTTCGATCGGCGCCGGCTCGAGCGCGCCGTAGGCGTGCAGGAACGCGCAGCGATAGGCGTACAGCCCGATATGGCGATAGGCGTTCAGGTCCTGCGGCAGCGCCTGCGCGCCGCCGCCGAAGGCATCCCGCGGATACGGAATCGGCGCGCGGCTGAAGTAGAGCGCATGGCGCTGCCTATCGAGCACCACCTTGACGACGTTCGGGTTGGTGAAGTCCGCAAGTGCCGTGAGCGGACAGCAGGCGGTTGCCATGGCCGCCTCGGGGGCGGCAGCGAGCGTCGCGGCCACGCTCTCGATCAGCATGGGCTCGATCAGCGGCTCGTCGCCTTGCACGTTGACCACGATCTGCGAATCGCTCCATCCGCGGGCGCGGGCGACCTCGGCGATCCGGTCGGTGCCGCTGGGATGATCGGCCGCCGTCATGACGGCTTCGAAGCCGTGGCGGCCAACCGCTTCGGCGATGCCGGCATGGTCGGTGGCCACGACCACACTGTGCGCCCCCGAGGCGCGGGCACGGCGCGCCACATGAACCACCATCGGCACGCCGTCGAGATCGAGCAGCGGTTTGCCGGGCAAGCGCGTGGAGGCGAAGCGCGCCGGAATGACGACGGCGAAATCGGTCACGAGCGTCTTCTATGTCAGTCAGTTGCTTTCGACTCGGGCTGGCCCGGTGAAATATCCGGGCTAGGCCTCTTCGTCGGCCGCGAGCTTGCGGGCTTCGTCTTCCAGCATGACGGGAATCCCGTCCTTGATCGGATACGCAAGCCGATCGGCCTTGCAGATGAGCTCCTGGCGCTCGCGCAGGTAGACGAGCGGCCCCTTGCACAACGGGCAGACGAGAATTTCAAGCAGCTTGGCATCCATGGTAGCGCCCTTGGCGGATCAGGGTTCGGCGTGTCCGGCGGCCGGTGCAAGACCCGCGGCGTGCCCGATGCGCTCGCAGATCAATTGCACCAGCGCGTCGCTCGTCTCGGCCGCGACCGGCAACGCCCACATGCGTGGATCGCGGAATGCAGCGCATTTTATCGCATCCTTTTCCGTCATCAGGATTGCATCGGCTGCGGCAAAGCGGAGGTCGTCGGCGCGGTAGCGATGATGATCGGGAAAGCTGCGGGCATCGAACGCCAGATCCAGATTGCGCAAGTGCGCAAAGAAACGGGCGGGGTTGCCGATGCCGGCGACCGCGGCGAGCCGCATGTGCTTGAACGCCTGCGCCGTCTGGACACGGTTGGGATCGACCAGGTTGCGAAATTGCGTACCGCGCAGCGTCATGACGAAGCGCGGCACAGCGGCCGGCAGCCCTGCAACCGGCTGCTCGCCGTTCATGACGATGGCGTCGACGCGACCAAGGCGCGACAGCGGCTCGCGCAATGGTCCGGCCGGCAGCGGCAGGGCGTTGCCGAAACCGCGCGCGGCATCCACCACGGCGATCTCCACGTCGCGCTCGAGCGCATAGTGCTGCAGGCCGTCGTCGCACAGCAGCGTATCGATCTCCGGATGCGCCCGGAGCAAGGCGCGTGCGGTCTCGCGCCGGTCGGGTCCGCTCCATACCGGACAGGCGAGTGTGGCGGCAAGCAGCACCGCTTCGTCGCCGCGGATCGCCGGGTCGTCGCCGGCGTGCACACGAGCAGGTACGCGGGCGCTCGCCGCGTACGAGCGGCTGACGATCGCGGTCCTGCGGCCGGCTTCGCCCAGGCGCCGGGCGAGCCACTGCACGAGCGGCGTCTTGCCGCTGCCGCCCGCGGTGATATTGCCGACGATCACGACCGGGACCGGCAATCGGGTGCGTTCGAATACGCCCCTGCGATAGAGCCGCCGGCGCACGCTGTCGACGCTCCGGTACAGCCAGGCGAGCGGCAGCAGGCCATAGGCCAGCAGCGGCGGGCGATACCACAGGCGCCCAAGCCGCTGCATTGGCCGCTGCATTCAGACGCCGTCCGCAAGCGCATTGCGGGTGCGCAAGGACCAGCGCACTGCTCGGCCCGCATCCGCCGGCATCGGCGTCGCGGCCGGTTTCACTGCCAGCGGCATACCCGCTCGATCAGCTCGGCGGCATTCGCGACCGCTAGCCGGTTCTCGGCGGCGTAGGCAAGCCGTGCGGCACGCGCTGTGCGCTCGCGCAGGTCGGCCTCCGCGCCCAGGCGCATCCAGGCTGCGATCACATCGTTCTCGTCGTCGGCGCGCACGACGGCCGACGCAACCCCGGGGCTCGCGATCCTCGCGGTCGCCGGCGCGGTGACGATCGAACCGCCGGCCAGCGCCCGCCAGAGCGAATCGGCATGGTCGGTCGCGAGGTGTATCGCGCTCAGGTGCGGCGCCAGAGCCTCGAGCCAGCCGGGCTGGTCGGCAAGCACGAGCGTGCCGGGTGCGGCCGGCACGCGTTCCCACGCGCTCAACCGCATCAGGGCTTCCGCTTCGATGGCGAGCGTTGCGCCGGCCTCTCCACTCACGATCAGCACATCGTCGGGCAAGTGGCCCCGGAACAGCGCGAACAGCCGCTTTGCTGCGGCCGGATCGGCCCCGTGCCACCACCATAGCCGCCGTGCCGCCGCCCCGATCAGTGCCCGCGCCGAATCGGCATCCTCGGCCGGCGTATTGAGCAGCACGCCGAAATCGGCTTGCGGCGCGCACGGTCCGCCGCCGCAGGGGGCCGAGTGGGTCGGATAGATCCGCTCGAAACGCCCGCTGACCGGCAACGGGGGCGCGACCAGCAGCGCATGCCGGCTCGCTTCGCAAAGCGCAGCCAGGTTCGGTCGCGGCGCAATGCCGGCGACCACGATGCCGAACGGGACCAGACGCCGCCCTGCCGCTTGCACTGCGCCGATGTAGTCCGACGGCCCGTATCCCCAGCCGGTGCGTGGCGCGCGCGCCAGCGTAGCCAGCAGATCGGGATGCTCGGCTTCATAGGTGAACAGCGCGCTCGCATCCAGGCGCCGTGCCACCAGCGCACGCGTGAGCTCGACGCCCAGGCGCACGCTCGCGCGCGAGGCGCCGCTCACGATCCAGAGCAAGCGTCGCTGCGCATCCGGCCGCTGCAGTCGCCCCCAGCGGGCATTGGCGCGGCGGCTGCGGCCGTGCAGCCGGTCGCGCAGGTCGTGAACGATGAGCGCCGGCAGGAAGCGGCCGCACGGATCGGTCAGGGCAGGCGTACCGAGCATGGGTCGTGTGGGGCCGCGCACGGCCGTCTACTTCGACGGGCCTTGGGTGGCGAACGTGATGCGGGTGAGACCTGCGAGCCGAGCCGCTTCCATCACGTTGATCACGGACTGATGGGTCGCCTTGGCGTCGGCATTGACCACGACCACGGGCTCCTTCAGCCCCGCGGCGGCGCGGCGCAGCTCTTCGGCGAAGCTTTCGACCGAGCCGAACGCGACCTTGTTGCGGTTGATCACGTAATGGCCCTCGGGATCGACCGCCACCTGGACCTCGTTCGGCCGCTCCAGCGGCCGGCTCGCTTCCGCCGTCGGCAGGTTGATCTTGATTTCGGCAAAGCGCGCGAACGTGGTCGTGACCATGAGGAAGATCAGGATCACGAGCAACACGTCGATCATCGGGATCAGATTGATCTCCGGTTCTTCCCGGCCGAGGCCGCGGCGAAAGTTCATGGTTGCAGCCGCGAGCCTCAGGTGCTGCGCCCGGCGTGGACGATGTCCACCAAGCGCACGGCCTGTTGCTCCATGCTGATGATGAGCGCGTCGACCTTCGCCCGGTAGTGGCGGTAGAAGATCATGCTGGGAATGGCTACGACGAGCCCGTAGGCGGTGTTGTACAGGGCGACCGAAATGCCGTGCGCGAGCTGCACCGGATTGAGGCCGCTCGGCGTTTGTGCGCTGAACATTTCGATCATCCCGACGGTGGTGCCGAACAGGCCGAGCAGCGGGCTCATGGACGCGATCGTGCCCAGTGTGGTGAGGAAGCGATCGAGATCGTGCGCCACGGCGCGCCCGGTTTCCTCGATCGATTCGCGCATGAGCTCGCGCGAAGCCTTCACGTTGCGCAGTCCGGCCGCCAGGATGCGCCCCAGGGGAGAGCCCTGATTGAGTCGGGCGATCAGTTGGCCACTGGCGCCCGCCTGCTGCAGTTCCTGCACCACCTGAGCGAGGAGGCTGGGCGGAGCGACGACCCGGTCACGCAGCGACCAGGCGCGCTCGCCGATGATTCCCAGGGCGATGATGGAAGCGAAGATGAGCGGCCAGATGGGCCAGCCGGCGGCTTGGATGACTTGCCACACATTCAATGTCCCGTTGAGCGGTCGAAGGCCCGGATTCTAATCCACAAAGACTGTGGATAACTTTGTGCACAATTTGTAAAAAGTGGTGCTAAGTAGCATCTATTACAGCGTTTTTGGCCCTCGGCTCAAAATTTAGGCGCATGAATTGTATTGTGAAATCAAAGTCTTGAAAATATCTCCCTAGGGAGCCTGGGCTTTTTTTACGGCTCCGTGGCAATTTCTTGACAGGTGTGGATTAACCTGCTCCTCCGCATGTCGGCTGGGCTCGCGGCATGCTCCCTGGGGAAGCCCTGATGGCTGTCGTTGGAGCCGCCTGGCGCGGGCGGCGCAAATCGCCTCCCGAAGCGCCTCCGGAAAGCTGCCGGGCTTTTGCCGGTCGCTACAATCGCGCCATGTCCAGCCTAATGCCCAAACCGGCGCCGGGCGCGGTGATCGGCGTCTCGGCGCTCAACCGCATGGTGCGCGACATGCTCGAGCATGCGCTGCCTCTGATGTGGATCCGGGGCGAAGTGTCGAACTTCACCTGCGCTGCATCGGGCCATTGCTATTTCACCCTCAAGGATGCGGGCGCGCAGGTACGCTGCACGATGTTTCGCAGCCGCGCCCGTCTGCTCGACTGGCAGCCCGGCAACGGCATGCAGATCGAAGTGCGGGCTTTGGCGACGCTGTTCGAGCCGCGCGGAGAGTTCCAGCTCAACGTCGAGGCCGTCCGCCGCTCCGGCATGGGTGCGCTGTACGAAGCGTTCGAGCGGCTGAAGACGCGCCTGGCGGCCGAAGGGCTGTTCGATAACGAACGCAAACGGCCCTTGCCCGAGTACCCGCGACGGGTCGGCATCGTCACCTCGCCCCAGGCGGCCGCGCTGCGCGACGTGCTCTCTATCCTTCGCAAGCGCATGCCCGCCTTGCCGGTGATCGTCTATCCCGCGCCGGTACAAGGCGCCGGCGCTGCGCAGTACATCGCGCGCGCGATCGAGACTGCGTCGCGACGGCTCGAATGCGACGTGCTGATCGTGTGCCGCGGCGGCGGCAGCATCGAGGACCTGTGGTCGTTCAACGAGGAGGTGGTGGCGCGGGCGATTCATGCGTGCGCGCTGCCCGTGGTTTCCGCGGTCGGCCACGAAACCGACTTCACCATCGCCGACTTCGTCGCCGATCTGCGGGCGCCGACGCCTACGGCCGCCGCGCAGGCGGTAAGCCCCGACCGCCAGCAAATGCTCCTGCGCGTGGCCGACGTGCGCCGGCACCTGGTACGCTGCTTCGCTCGCAATCTCGACCGGTTGTGGCAGAGCCTCGATTACCTGGGTCGACGCCTGATCGATCCACGGGAGCGTGTGCGTATCGAATGCCGCCATCTCGAGCATCTCGCCTCGCGCCTGGCGCATGCGGGCAGCCGCAGCCTCGCGGCCGAGCGCTGGCAGCTTGCCGACTTGCGCCAGCGACTCTCGGCCGCATGTCTCGATCCGCAGCGCCATTGGAGCCTCCTGCAGCACTTGCGTGTGCGATTCCACTCGGCGTGCCGCCATCGCCTGCAGGCACGGCAAGCCGCCGTCGAGGCGCTCGGTGCGCGCCTGCGTGCGCTCGATCCGCACGCGGTCCTGAGCCGCGGCTACGCCATCGCGACCGACCAGCGCGGGCGCATCGTTGCCGATGCCGCCGCCGTGGCCGCGGGCGAGCTGCTGAATGTGCGCGTAGCGCGCGGGCTCATCGAAAGCCGCGTGACGGGCGCGAAGGGCGTTCCGCCCGAGGACGACGGGCCGGCTGGGTCCTAAAGGCGCGAGCGGACGAATCGCTCCAGCTCCTCGGCCAGGTCGTCGCGGCGGCAGTCGAAGCGCGCCACATCGCGCATCGCCCGCAGCCACGTCATCTGGCGCTTGGCGAGCTGACGCGTCGCGGCGATCGCCTTTTCGCGCAACCCGGCCAGGGCGTATTCGCCGTCGAGGTAAGCCCATACCTGGCGATAGCCGACAGCGCGCATCGACGGCATGTCGGGTTCCAGGGCGAACTGCTGGCGCAGACGGCGCACTTCGGTGATGAGCCCCAGCTCCAGCATGACCTCGAAGCGCTCGGCGATCCGCTCATGCAACCATTCGCGGTCCTCGCTCGCGAGCGCGGCCGCGCCGATGCGATAAGGCAGGTACACGTACTTGGGCTTCGCCAGCAGCTCCGACATGCTCTTGCCGCTGACGTAGTAAATCTCCAGCGCGCGCTGGATGCGCTGGGCATCGTTGGGCTGGATACGCGCAGCCGCCTGGGGATCGATCCGGGCGAGCTCTGCATGCAGCTGCGGCCAGCCTTTCTCTTCGGCCATGGTGTCGATCACCAGGCGCACGGCCGGATCGGCCTCGGGCAGCTCGTTCAAGCCCTCCGTGAGCGCCTTGAAATAAAGCATCGTGCCGCCGACCAGCAACGGAATGCGCCCACGCTCCGTGATCTCGCGCATGAGGGCCAGCGCGTCGTCGCGAAACCGCGCCGCCGAATAGCTCTCGTGCGGATCGACCACGTCGATCAGGTGATGCGGCACGTGCGCGCGCGTGGCCGCATCGGGCTTGGCCGTGCCGATGTCCATGTGCCGGTAGACCTGGGCGGAGTCGACGCTGACAATCTCGCAATCGAGCCGCTGTGCCAGCGCCAGGGCAGCCGCGCTTTTGCCGCTCGCGGTCGGGCCCATCAACAGAATGGCCGGAGGCAACCGGTCGGCGTCGCGGCTTCGCAGCGCGATGTTTTCGGGTGCGCCCGCTTCGTTCTGGCTCGGACGCGGACGACGGGGCATCAGCGGCCGCGCATGAAGCGCGCGTCGAGCTCGGCGAGCGGCACCTGGAACCACGTCGGGCGGCCATGGTTGCACTGATCGGCGCGCTCGGTCGCTTCCATCTCGCGCAGCAACGCGTTCATCTCGGGCAGTGTGAGCGCGCGGTTGGCGCGTACCGCGGCATGGCAGGCCATCGTGGCGAGCAGCTCGTTGCGCCGCTCGGCCAGCACGCGTTCGGCGCCGTACTCGCGCATCTCGCGCAGCACGTCCTGCGCCAGGCGCTTGGCGTCCGCGTCCTGCAGCAGCGCAGGCACGGCCCGCACGGCGAGCGCCGCCGGACCGAGCGCGCCGATGTCGAATCCGATCGCGTGCAATGCCGTGCCGTGGTCCTCGACCGTCGCTACGTCCACCGCGTCCGCGGCGAACGTGACCGGCATCAGCAACGGCTGCACCGGCACGGTGGCGTCATCGAGCGCGCGCTTCAAACGCTCGTAGACGATGCGCTCGTGCGCCGCATGCATGTCCACGACCACGAGCCCCGCGCTGTTCTGCGCCAGGATATAGATGCCCGCCAGTTGCCCGAGCGCAAAGCCGAGCGGCGGTACCTCGGATGCGGCCCCGGTGGATTCATTGGCAGAGCGGCTGGCGGCGAACAGCGTCTGGTACAGCGCCGCAGGCTGCACGCTGGCAAGGCCCAGGCTGCCCTGATGCCTGGGCGATTCGGCCGCGAACGCGCGCGGCGCCGCGTATGCGGATGTCGCGGCAAGCGGGGTCGAGCCAAGCGGGGTCGAGCCAAGTGAGGTCGCGATTGTGTCGGCGCCGCTCGCCGCTTCCGTGGATTTACCGGCGGCATGCAGCGGCAAGGAGAGCAGGCGTTGCACCGCGTGCAGCACGAACTGATGGATGGCGCGGCTGTCTCGAAAACGCACTTCGATCTTGCTCGGATGCACGTTCACGTCCACCGCCGCGGGATCGAGCACGAGCTCCAGCGCGTAGGCGGGCTGGCGTTCGTGGTGCAGCACATCCTGGTAGGCCTGGCGCAGCGCATGCGCGAGCAGCTTGTCGCGCACGAAGCGGCCATTCACGTAACAGTATTGCGTATCGCGCGACGAGCGGGAGTAGGTGGGCTGGGCCACCAGTCCGTGCAGCCGCACGCCGGCGGCGGCTTCGTTCAGCACGAGCGCCGCAGCGACGAACTCCTCGCCGAGGAGCGAGCGCATGCGCGCTTGCGCCGGCTGAGCCGACATATGCCAGCGCGTGCGTCCGTTGTGCGCAAGCGAGAAGCCGACGTCGGGACGAACCAGCGCAATGCGGCGGAAGACTTCCTCGCAGTGCGCGTACTCGGTCGCCGCCGACTTGAGAAACTTGCGCCGCGCCGGGGTATTGAAATAGAGATCGGCGACGTCCAAAGTCGTGCCGGTGGCCTGCGATGCGGGCGAGACTTCGGACAGCATGCCGCCCTGCGCTTCGATGCGCCAGCCATGCGCATCCTCGGACCGGCACGAAGACAGCGCGACGCGCGCGACTGCGGCAATGCTGGCGAGCGCCTCGCCCCGGAAGCCCAGGCTCGCAACGCGCTCCAGATCATCGAGCGATGCGATCTTGCTGGTGGCATGGCGCGCGAGCGCGAGCGGCAAATCCGCGGGCGCCATGCCGCAGCCGTCGTCCGCAACCCGAATGCTGCGCATGCCGCCTTCGGCGAGCTCGACACGGATATCGCGCGCGCCCGCGTCGAGCGCGTTCTCGAGCAGCTCCTTGAGCGCGGACGCAGGTCGCTCGACCACCTCTCCGGCGGAGATCTGATCGATGAGGGTGTCCGGCAGGACGCGTATGGCGGACATCAGGGAAATTATAGCCGCGAATCCGCCGGCCCTTCGGCATCCGCGTTGGGTCGGATTTTTACGTGAGGCAATCGGGCATCCGGCTTCGAATGGATCGTACTCCAGAGTACAATCGCGCGAGTTCGTCGCCATCATGCGATTGCACAGAGTTCGATACAAACCGATAAACGGCAAGCGCGCAACCGCAACCGCCCGGCATGCGCCGGCGTTGCGCGCGCCCTCGTTTCCGCTTCGGTATTTCCGTCGATCATGTCGTTCGCGCCACCGCCATCGCGAGGTGGCGCCGCATCGGTTCGACGCCGAATATCGAGCCAGCCACATAGGTGGGAGTCATGCCGCAGCTGATAGGGGTGCCAAGAGAGACGGTCGCAGCCGAGAAGCGCGTCGCCACCGTTCCCGAGGTCGTCGAGAAGCTCGTCGGGCTCGGCTTCCGGGTCGCGGTCGAGTCCGGCGCGGGCGCGGCGGCGAACTTCGGCGATGAGGACTATCGCGCCGCCGGCGCGGAGATCGTCGCGACCGCCGCCGAGCTGTGGGCAAAGTCCGACATCGTCTTCAAGGTGCGAGCGCCGACGGCGGAGGAGATCGGCCTCATGCGCGAGGGTGCGACCGTGATCGGCTTCATCTGGCCCGCGCAGAACCCGGAGCTGCTGCAGCAGCTGGCCGCGAAGAATGCGACCGTGCTGGCGATGGACAGCGTGCCGCGCATCTCGCGCGCGCAGAAGCTCGATGCGCTCTCGTCGATGGCCAACATCGCCGGCTATCGCGCCGTCATCGAGGCGGCGCATCATTTCGGGCGCCTCTTCACCGGCCAGATCACGGCGGCGGGAAAGATGCCGCCCGCCAAGGTGTTCGTGGTCGGCGCCGGCGTGGCAGGGCTCGCGGCGATCGGCACCGCGTCCGGCCTGGGCGCCATCGTGCGCGCCAACGACACCCGCCCGGAAGTGGCCGACCAGGTGAAGTCGATGGGCGGCGAGTTCGTCGCTGTCGACTACGAAGAGGAGGGCGCCGGCAGCGGCGGCTATGCCCGGGTGATGAGCGCAGGGTTCCAGAAGGCGCAATCCGAGGCCTACGCCAAACAGGCCAAGGATGTCGACATCATCGTCACCACCGCGCTCATTCCCGGCCGGCCCGCGCCGCGCCTGATCACCGCCGAGATGGTGAAATCGATGCGCCCGGGCAGCGTCATCGTCGACATGGCCGCGGAGCAGGGCGGCAACTGCGAGCTCACGGTGCCCAACGAGGTGACGGTGGCGCACGGCGTGACCATCATCGGCTACACCGATCTGCCGAGCCGGCTTGCGCGCCAGTCGAGCGCCCTGTACGCAACCAATCTCTTCCGTCTTGCCGAGGAGCTGTGCAAGTCCAAGGACGGCGTCATCGACGTCAACATGGATGACGCGGTGATCCGCGGCACGACGGTGGTGAAGGCAGGCAAGATCACCTGGCCGCCGCCAGCGCCGAAGATCTCGGCTGCCCCGCCGGCGGCCAAGCCGGCCGCCGTTGCGTCCAAGCCGCCGGCCGCGCACGGTGCGGCAGGTGCGCCAACGTCGCCCGCAATCACCGCCGCGATCATCGCCGTGGGGGCGATCGCGTTCTGGTTCATCGGCGCGAATGCACCAGCCGCCTTTCTCGGCCACTTCACCGTGTTCGTGCTGGCCTGCTTCATCGGCTACATGGTGGTCTGGAACGTGACGCCGGCGCTGCACACCCCGCTCATGAGCGTCACCAACGCGATCAGCAGCATCATCGCCATCGGCGCGCTGGTGCAGGTCGCCCCACCGCTGGAAGCGGGGCTGGAGCGGCCCGAGGACTGGATTCGCTGGCTTGCGGTGATCGCCATCGCGCTCACCACCATCAACATGTTCGGCGGCTTCGCCGTCACCCAGCGCATGCTGGCGATGTTCCGCAAATAGGGCGCACGATGTCGCAAAGCCTCGCCACCGTCGCCTATATCGGCGCGACCATTCTCTTCATCCTGAGCCTGGGCGGCCTGTCGCACCCGGAGGGATCGCGCCGCGGCAACGTCTACGGCCTGCTGGGCATGACCATCGCCGTGCTGGCGACGGTGTTCGGGCCGCACGTGACCGCCGCGGGCCTCCCCTGGATCATCGGCGCCATGGCCGTGGGCGGCAGCATCGGCATCTACGCCGCACGCGTGGTCAGGATGACTCAGATGCCGGAGCTGGTTGCGCTCATGCACAGCCTGGTCGGGTTGGCCGCGATGCTGGTCGGTTTCGCCAACTACATCGATCCGGCCGCTTCCGCGCACCTCGTGTCGGCCGAGAAGACGATCCACGCGGTGGAGGTTTACATCGGCATTCTCATCGGGGCGGTGACGTTCTCCGGCTCGGTGATCGCGTTCGGCAAGCTCTCGGGCAAGATCGGCGGCAAACCGATGCTGCTGCCGGCTCGCCACTGGATCAACCTGGCGGGATTGCTCGTCGTTCTGTGGTTCGGACGCGAATTCCTGCGCGCCGAGTCCGTCGACGACGGCATGACGGCGCTGATCGTGATGTCGGCGATCGCGCTCCTGTTCGGCATTCACATGGTGATGGCGATCGGCGGGGCCGACATGCCGGTGGTGGTTTCGATGCTCAACAGCTACTCGGGCTGGGCGGCGGCCGCCACGGGCTTCATGCTCTCGAACGATCTGCTGATCGTCACGGGCGCCTTGGTGGGCTCGAGCGGCGCGATCCTCTCCTACATCATGTGCCGTGCGATGAACCGCCAGTTCCTGGGCGTCATCGCGGGCGGGTTCGGCACCGGCGGCGCCACGGCGCCGAGCGGGGGCGGCGAGCAGCCGGCCGGCGAGGTGCAGCCGATCTCCGCCACGGAAACCGCGGAGCTGCTGCGCGAAGCGAAGCGCGTCATCATCGTCCCGGGCTACGGCATGGCGGTGGCGCAGGCACAGCACACCGTGTACGAGATCACGCGGCTGCTGCGCGACAAAGGCGTCGACGTGCGCTTCGGCATCCATCCGGTCGCCGGCCGCATGCCGGGCCACATGAACGTGCTGCTGGCCGAGGCCAAGGTGCCCTACGACATCGTGCTGGAAATGGACGAGATCAACGCCGACTTTCCACGCACCGATGTCGCCATGGTGATCGGCGCCAACGACATCGTGAACCCGGCTGCGCAGGAAGATCCGGCCAGCCCCATCGCCGGCATGCCGGTGCTGGAGGTCTGGAAAGCCAGGACCTCGATCGTGATGAAACGCAGCATGGCCTCGGGCTACGCCGGGGTCGACAACCCGCTCTTCTACAAGGACAACAACCGGATGTTGTTCGGCGACGCGAGGAAGATGCTGGAGGAAGTGCTGGCGGCGCTGCGCGCTTGAACAACGCTTCCCCCGCGGGAGCCACGCAGCGTAAGTTGATCGGGGATCGTTGGCGAAGGGACCCTCGAAGCGCGTAGGCGTCGCGCGTCCCCTTTACCGAGGCTCACTCCTTCGCCTGGCGCGTGGCCCGTTTGCGCGGCGAGAGCGAAATCCGCTGTGCTTCGGCGGCGCTGAGGAACGCGATATCGCCGTAGTACGCCTCGACCGAAGCGCCGGTATTGTCGGTGTCGGTCATGATGGCGATCGCCTTGATCCGGCCGGGCTCGGCGCCGAACGCGCGCTTGTAGTCCTCGTACACATTGCGCGATTCGAGTTTCCACGTGCCGGTGCGCGCGGAACCGCTATCGGCCACGATCATCCGGATGCGCCCGCTGTGCGGATTGGGGATGATCGCTCCCGGCGCGGCCTGGTTCTCCCAGATGTACATGAGCGTGGCATAGGGCGGGTCGTAGCCGGTGAAGGCGCGGACGCGATCGAAGAACATGCGATCCTCGAGCGGCAGCGAGGCGATGTCGCCGTCGAACGAGAGCAGCACGCGCACCGGCGCGTCCTCGGCGTTGCGGCGCGCATTGTTCGCGCCCTCGATCAGCCGCGGTACTTTCCAGCGCCATTGCAGCACCGGCAGCTCGCGCGCATCGATGTCGAGCGGATGCACCAGGCCCGAGGCCGATGCCGCAGACATCGCCTTCACCACCACCGAACCGTTGTCGTCGACCAACTGGTAGGACGTGAGCTCTTTCAGGCGCGACAGCCGCCAGGGGCGCCACGCTCCGGGCCATTCGCCGCCGGGCTGCGCGAGCGAAAAGGCGGCGATGCTGCGGGCGGGAACAGCGGAGGGCAGGGGCGCTTCAGGGCGTTCGGCAACGCCCGCGCAACCGCCGAGCACGGCAGCAGCCAGCAGCCCCGCGCAGCGCAGCAGTTTTCCTCCTCGCATCGTTTTCCGGCCGGCTCGAGAGATATGCCGACGGAAAGCTACCGCAAAGCCGCGGGGGTTGCAAACCTTCGCTGGCGGCGCGCTTGCCCACATCCAGCCGATTCAGTCGTCACCGCAAAGCAGGGGGGGGGGTGCAAACCTTGGGAGATCAGCGCTCGGCGGGTGCCGTCTGGGCAATGCGCGGGCCGCGGGCGAGGGGCGGATTGGCGGCGAGATAGCGCTTGAGCCCACCCAGGATGGCGGCGGCCATGCGCCGTTGATAGGCACCGCTGCGCAGCCGCCGCTCCTCCGACGGATTGGTGATGAACGCCGTCTCGACCAGGATCGAGGGAATGTCGGGCGCCTTGAGCACGGCGAATCCGGCCTGTTCGACCGCGTTCTTGTGCAGCGTATTGATCTCGCCGAGCTCGCCCAGCACCGAACGGCCGAGCTTGAGGCTGTCGTTGATCTGGGCGGTCTGCGACAGGTCGAGCAGGGTCTGTTTGAGGTATGGGTCGCGCACATCGAGGTTGATGCCGCCGATCAGGTCGGCGTCGTTCTCGCGCTTGGCCAGCCACTGCGCCGCAGCCGAGGTTGCGCCGCGCTCGGATAGCGCGAACACCGACGAGCCGCGCGCATGCGGCTTGATGAACGCATCGGCGTGGATCGAGACGAACAGATCCGCCTGTACGCGCCGGGCCTTCTGCACGCGCGTGTGCAGCGGCACGAAATAGTCGCCGTCGCGCGTGAGGAATGCGCGCATGCCGGACTCGGCATTGACGAGATCGCGCAGCTTGCGCGCGATGGCGAGCGTTACGTCCTTTTCATGAGTGCCGTGCGGCCCGATGGCGCCCGGATCCTCGCCGCCATGCCCGGCGTCGATGGCGACGACGATGGGCCGGGCATCGACGGGCGCGGCGCGCGGCGGCGAGCCGGCCGAAGGATCGATCGACACGGGCGTGACGCGCACCGTGGCGCTACCCGATGGCGGCTCGCGCGTTCCCCCGGCAGCGTCCTGCTGTTGCTCGCTTTGCTGTACCAGCGCCATGAGCGGGTCGACCGGTTTGAGCGGATAGATGTCGATCACCAGCCGATGCCCGTAGGAGCCGACCGGGGTCAACGCGAACGCTTCGGCGCGCGCCTCGTCCTTCAGATCGAACACGATGCGCAGCACCGTCGGTTTGAAGCGCCCGATCCGGATCGACTTGACATACGGATCGTCGGCCGCGACCTTGCCCGGCAGCGCATCGATGTGCGGGCTCGCGGCCACGCCTTCGAGATCGAGCACGATACGATCGGGGGCGGGCACCGAGAACACCGAGTAGCGGATGTGCGAGGCGGACTCGATCGTCACCCGCGTGTATTCCTGCGACGGCCACATGCGCGTGGATGCGATCTCGGTGCTCGAAAGCGCGAAGCTGGGATAGAGCGCCGCCAGCAGCAGCGCGATCAGCACGGCGAAGCCGAGCCACGCCGGCCGGCTTGTCTGCGAGGCGCCGAAGCTCTGATTGGCGCGCAGCGGCTCGCGCTTGGATGGCGATGAATGGGTCGCCGCAACGGCAAGCGACCGCGCGCCTGCGCGCGAATCCGACCGCGCGCCTGCGCGCGAATCCGACCGCGCACCTTCGCCCGAAATCGCCGGCGTGTCTGCGGGCGCTAAGGGCCGAGCGCGGTCAGGCATCGGCGCCCCGCAGCGCTGACTGCGGTGAGGAGCGCATCGCGTCCGACTGCGGGCGCCAGGGACAGGTGAACGTCCACATCGGCGGGCGGCAAGGTTGCCGCCGCTTTCTCCGGCCATTCGACCAGGCAGATCGCGGCTCCGCCAAAGTATTCGAGAAAGCCCGCATCGATCCAATCCTGGTCGCGTTCGAGGCGATAAAAATCAAAGTGATAGAAGTATAACCTCGAAACTTCGTAAAGTTCAACCAGGGTATAGGTGGGACTCTTGACCTTGCCTGTATAGCCAAGCCCGCGCAAAAGGCCGCGCACCAGCGTGGTCTTGCCCGCGCCCAGGTCGCCGTGCAGGTAGACGTTCATTCCCGGCTCGAGAGCGTGGCCGAGCGCGGCGCCCAACGCCGCCGTGGCCGCTTCGTCGGGCAGGCTGCGTGATACGCTGGGGCGGGAAGTGGAGCCGGAATGAGCGTGCAAGCCGATGCCTCGCGCGGCCGGGTGGACGGAATACGCCTTGCCGAGAGAATCAAGCAATGGGGCCGGGAGCTGGGATTCCAGGCGCTCGGGATCGCGGGCGTCGACCTCTCGGCTGCCGAGCCGCGCCTGCTCGAATGGCTCGCGCGCGGCTTTCACGGCGAGATGGATTATATGGCCCGGCACGGCGCCCGGCGCGCCCGGCCCGCGGAGCTCGTCTCCGGCACCGTCAGCGTCATAACCGCCCGCCTGGATTATCGCGACCCGCAGGCGCGCGACAGCGCCGCGGTGCTGGCCGATGCGGATCGGGCCTACGTCTCCCGCTATGCCTTGGGACGCGACTACCACAAGGTCCTGCGCCAGCGCCTGGAGCATCTGGCGCAGCGCATCCAGGCGGCCGTCGAGCCGTTCGCCTACCGCGTGTTCACCGATAGCGCGCCGGTGATGGAAGTGGAGCTCGCACGCCAGGCGGGACTCGGCTGGCGCGGCAAGCATACGCTGCTGCTCTCGCGCGACGCCGGCTCGTACTACTTCCTGGGCGAGATCTTCACCGACCTGCCGCTGCCGCCCGACCAGCCGGTGGGCGAGCATTGCGGTTCGTGCACCCGCTGCCTGGACGTTTGCCCGACCCAGGCGATCGTCGCTCCTTACCTGCTCGATGCAACGCGCTGCGTCTCATATCTCACGATCGAGCATCGCGGCGCCATCCCGGAGCAGTTTCGCGCCGCCATCGGCAACCGTGTCTACGGTTGCGACGATTGCCAGCTTGTTTGTCCGTGGAACAAGTATGCCCGGCCGAGCGCCGAGCCGGACTTCGCCGTGCGCAACGGGCTCGACGACGCCACGCTGGCGGACTTGTTCGGCTGGACACGCGAGCAGTTCGAGACTCGGCTGGCGGGCAGCGCCATCCGCCGCATTGGCTACGAACGCTGGTTGCGCAATCTCGCGACCGGGCTGGGCAACGCTCGCGATCGAGCGCGCGCGGTCGCGGCGTTGCGCGCGCGCCTCGACGACCCGTCGGCGCTCGTGCGCGAGCATGTGGCCTGGGCGCTCGCGCGGCACGGCGAGCGCGCATGACGGTTGCCGCACCACGACCCCGCACCACGACCGAATTGGCGGGCTCTCGCCTGGTGGGCTGCGGCGTATCATGGGTCGAGCCACCGGGGAGGCCGTCATGGAAACGACCCGCGACATGGAGCAGTACTACGCAAGACGCGCGCAGGAATACGAGCGCATCTACCAGCGGCCCGAACGCCAGTCCGACCTGCAGGCGCTACGAGCGACGATCGAAGACGCGCTCGCCGGCCGCGACGTGCTGGACATCGCCTGCGGCACGGGCTATTTCAGTGCCTGCGCCGCGCGCCGGGCGCGTTCGCTTCAGGGCATCGACGCGAACGAGGAGACCCTCGAATGGGCTCGCGCCAAGGCAATTCCCAATGCGTCCTTCCGGGTGGGCGATGCCTATGAGCTCGGCAGACCTGCTCGTCCGTACTCCGGTGCGCTCTGCACGTTCTGGTGGTCGCACATTCCGAAGGACCGGATCGAAGCGTTTCTGCGCAACGTCCATGAGCAGCTCGAGCCCGGCGCGGCCGTGTTGTTCGCGGACAACACGTATGTCGAAGGCAACAGCACGCCCTTGGTGCGCACGGATGCCGGCGGCAATACCTACCAGGCGCGCACGCTCGAAAGCGGTGCACGCTATGAAGTGCTGAAGAATTTTCCGAACGCCGACGAGCTGATCGCCTGGGCCATGCGCTTCGGCATGGCCGTGGAGCTGCGCAGCCTCACCTACTTCTGGTGCCTGCGCTACCGCGTGCGCTGAACGCGGCGATCGCCTGGCTATAATCGCAGCGGCTCCCCGGCTGATCCGACCCCTTGAACCGCTATTCGATATTCGCGCTCGCGCGCAACGCGTTTTCGTACCACGAGAACTGGCAGCGCGCCTGGCGCAGCCCCGAGCCGCGCCGCAGCTACGACGTGGTGATCGTCGGCGGCGGCGGGCACGGGCTCGCGACCGCGTATTACCTCGCCACGGAGCACGGCATTCGCAATGTCGCGGTGCTCGAGCGCGGTCTGATCGGCCTGGGCAACAGCGGGCGCAACACGACCATCGTGCGCTCCAACTATCTGTGGGATGCGAGCGCGCACCTGTACGAGCATTCGTTGAAGCTGTGGGAGCGTCTCGCGCGCACGCTCAACTTCAACGTCATGTTCAGCCAGCGCGGCGTGCTCAACCTCGCGCACAACCAGCACGATCTGCGCGAGCTCGCGCGGCGCGTGAACGCGAACCGGCTGAACGCAATCGACTCCGAGATCTTGTCGACCGCGCAAGTGAAGCGGCTGGTGCCCCCGCTCGATTGCGATCCGCACGCGCGCTATCCGATCCTCGGCGCTTCGCTGCAGCGCCGCGGCGGCACGGCCCGGCATGACGCGGTCGTGTGGGGCTATGCGCGTGCGGCCGATACGGCTGGCGTGGACATCATCCAGAACTGCGAGGTGACCGCGATCCGGCACGAGGATCGGCGCATCGTCGGGGTGGAAACGACGCGCGGGCTCATCGCTGCGCCCAAGGTCGGCGTGGTGGTCGCCGGGCACGCCAGCGTGCTCGCGGCGATGGCCGGGATCCGCCTGCCGATCGAGAGCCATCCGCTGCAGGCGTTCGTCTCCGAGCCGATCAAGCCGGTCCTCGACACGGTGGTGATGTCCAACGCCGTGCACGTCTACGTGAGCCAGTCGGACAAGGGCGAGCTGGTCGTGGGCGCGGGGATCGATCCGTACACGTCGTACTCGCAGCGCGGCAGCTTTCCGGTGATCGAGGCGAGCGTGAGCGCGCTGGTGGAACTGTTCCCGTCGTTCCGGCGCCTGAGGCTCATGCGGCAATGGGCCGGCATCGTCGACGTCTGCCCCGATGCGAGCCCGATCATCTCGAAGACGCCGGTGCAGGGGCTTTACTTCAATTGCGGCTGGGGCACGGGCGGATTCAAGGCGACACCCGGCTCGGGGCACGTCTTCGCCCATACCATCGCGCGCGACCAGCCGCACCCGCTCGCGGCCCCGTTTGCGCTCGAACGCTTCACCAGTGGCGCGCTCGTGGACGAGCACGGCGCGGCGGCCGTCGCGCACTGACATGCTGCGCATCGCCTGCCCGTGGTGCGGCCCGCGCGACGAAACCGAGTTCGGCTACGGTGGCGAGGCGCACGTCGCGCTTCCATCCGACGCCGAGCAATTGCCCGACGCCGCCTGGGCCGATTACCTCTTCATGCGCACCAACCCCAAGGGCCGGCACCGCGAGCGCTGGGTGCACACGCACGGTTGCCGGCGCTGGTTCAACGCGGTGCGCGATACGGCGACCGAGCGCATCCTCGCTGTCTACCCGGCCGGCTCGCCGCCGCCGCAACTGCCCGATGAGCCAACCTAACCGGACGGACGCCGGCGGACGGATCGACCGGCGCCGCCCGTTGCGCTTCGAATTCGACGGCCGGCGCTACGAGGGCTACGCCGGCGATACGCTCGCCTCCGCCTTGCTCGCCAACGACGTGCACTTGGTCGGGCGCAGCTTCAAGTACCATCGGCCGCGCGGGATCCTCGCCCTGGGCGCGGAGGAGCCGAATGCGCTGGTGCAGCTGGAAGAAGGCGCGTTCACCGAGCCCAACGTGCGCGCGACGCAAGTCGAGCTCTACGAGGGCTTGATCGCACACAGCCAGAACCGCTGGCCTTCGCTCGGATTCGATCTGGGCGCATTGAACGACGTGCTCTCGCCGCTGCTGCCGGCCGGTTTCTATTACAAGACCTTCATGTGGCCGGCATCGATGTGGATGCGCTACGAGCAGGGCATCCGCCGCATGGCGGGACTCGGGCGCGCGCCGCAGCTGCCCGATCCGGACCGCTACGATCGCATGCACGCCCACTGCGATGTGCTGGTGGTCGGTGCGGGACCGGCGGGGCTGGCCGCGGCGCTTGCCGCCGCACGCACCGGAGCGCGCGTGATCCTCGCCGACGAGCAGCCGGAAGCGGGCGGGCAACTGCTGTGGGAACGCTACGACATCGACGGCCATCCGGCGCTGGCCTGGGTTGCGAGCGTCATGGCCGAGCTGCTGGCGGCGCCCGAAGTACACCTTCTCACGCGCACGATCGTGAGCGGCTACTACGACCACAATTTTCTCGTCGCCTGCCAGCGCTTCGAGTCGCCCCGCTCGGCGGCGCGCACGCCGCGGCAAAGGCTATGGAAGATACGCGCGCGCGAAGTGGTGCTCGCAACCGGTGCGATCGAGCGCGCGCTGGTCTTCCCCGCTAACGATCGACCCGGAATCATGCTGGCCGGTGCCGTGCGCGGTTACCTCAATCGCTTCGGCGTTACGGCCGGCGCGCGTGTGGTGGTCGCGAGCGTCGGCGACGACGGCTACCGCACGGCGCTCGATCTGGCGAGCGCGGGTGTGGCCACCGTGGCGGTGGTCGATATGCGCGCGCAAGCGGCGGGCTTCCTGCCGCAGCAGGCGCGGGCGCGCGGCATCGAAGTCCTTACCGGCCACCGTATCGTGGCCGCCGACGGACGCATGCGGGTGAGCGCGGTGCACGTGCAGCCGTTCGCCGGCGGGCCGGTGCGCGAGATTCCGTGTGACCTGGTGGCGATGAGCGGCGGCTGGATCCCGGCCGTGCATCTGTTCTCGCAAGCGCGCGGCCGGCTGCGGTTCGATGCGCGTGCCGGCGCCTTCGTGCCGGGCGAGGCGACCCAACCCGTGCGCTGCGCGGGCAGCATACAGGCGGCGTGGTCGCTACACGACGTACTCGCGCAAGGATCCGCGGCAGGCAGCGCCGCCGCGCAGGCGTGCGGGTTCGGCGACGCGCGCACGCCCGAGATGCCGCAAGTGAGCGAGCCCGAGGCGGCGGCGGCCGAAGTGCAACTTGCGCACCGCGGCAGCCGCGCATCGCGGCGCAAGCAGTTCGTCGACCTCCAAAGCGATGTGACGCTGGCCGACGTCGCGCTCGCGGCGCGCGAGGGCTACGATGCGATCGAGCATCTGAAGCGCTACACGACGGCCGGCATGGGCGTGGACCAGGGCAAGACCGGCAATGCCAACGTGGTCGCGATTCTGGCCGAGATCCGCGGTGAAGGCGCGAGCGCGATCGGAACGACAACGTTCCGGCCGCCCTACCAGCCCGTGAGCTTCGGCGCCATCGCGGGCATGGACGCGGGTGAATTGTCCGATCCGGTGCGCAAAACGCCGCTGCACGAATGGCATCAGCGTCGTGGCGCGGTGTTCGAGGATGTCGGCCAGTGGAAGCGCGCCTGGTACTACCCGCGCGCCGGCGAAGCCATGCACGCGGCCGTGCAGCGCGAATGCCTGGCGGTGCGACGCGCCGTCGGAATACTGGACGCAGCCACGCTCGGCAAGATCGACGTGCAAGGTCCGGACGCGGCCGAGTTTCTGGATCGCATCTATTGCAACCCCGTGCGCTCGCTGGCGATCGGGCGTTGCCGCTACGGGATGATGCTCGGGCAGGATGGCATGGTGTTCGACGACGGGGTGATCGCGCGCCTGGCCGAGCAGCATTTCGTACTGACGACAACGACCGGAGGCGCTGCACGCGTGCTGGCGTGGCTGGAGGAATGGCTGCAGACCGAATGGCCGATGCTGCGAGCGTACTGCACGTCGGTGACCGAGCAGTATGCGCAGATCGCCTTGAGCGGGCCGCGCAGCGCGGAGCTGCTGGCGCCTCTTTGCAACATCGATGTTCGCGCCATGCCGTTCATGTCGGTGCGAACCGGCGAAGTGGCCGGCATCGCGGCGCGCGTCTTCCGCCTGAGCTTCGCCGGCGGGTTGGGCTACGAGATCGCCGTGCCGGCCGGCCGCGGTTACGAGCTGTGGACGACGCTCATGGGTGCGGGAGAGCGCTTCGATATCACGCCCTACGGCACCGAGGCGATGCACGCGCTGCGCGCGGAGAAGGGCTTCATCATCGTCGGTCAGGAGACCGACGGCGCCGTGACTCCCATCGACCTGGGGCTCGACCGGCTGGTGGCGAGCGACAAGTTCTTCATCGGCAAGCGTTCGTTGGCGCGGCCGGATGCGCGCCGCACCGATCGGCGCCAGCTGGTAGGCGTCCTGACCGAAAACCCGAACGAGGTGCTGGCCGAAGGCACCCAGCTCATCGCCGAGCCGCGGGCGCTGCTGCCGATTCCGAAGGAGCCCGTGCCGATGCTCGGCTACGTGACCTCGAGCTATTTCAGTCCCACCTGCGGGCGCTCGATCGCGCTCGCCCTGGTCGAGGCCGGAATCGCCCGCATCGGCGAGACGCTATACGCGCCGCTCGCTTCGGGTTGCGCGAAGGTGACATTGACCGCGCCGCGTTTCGTCGGCGATTCGGGCGAGGCATTGCATGGCTGACAGCGGGCAGGCGCGGCGCTTCGCCGGCCGCAATCTCGTGATCGAGGAGCGCCCCGGCCGCGCCTGCATCGACCTGCGCGGCGATCCGAACGATGCACGCTTTGCGCGTGCGGTGGAAAGCGTTACCGACTTGCGTCTGCCGCTCGAGGCGGGCACGTGCGAATCGGGGTTGCTCGCGTCGATCCTCTGGCTGGGTCCCGACCAGTGGCTGGTCTCGAGCGACACGCAGTCCGGCGAAGCCTTGACGGCGAGCTTGCGCGCGGCCTTGCGCGGTATCGCCTCGGCCGTGGTCGATGTGAGCCATGCCCGCATCGTGTATGCTGTCGGCGGCTCGAATGCGCGCGCCGTGCTGGCGAAGGGTTGTTCGCTCGATCTGCACGAGCGGGAGTTCCCGGTCGGCCGCTGCGCGCAGACGCTGCTCGCCAAGGTGCCGATCCTCGTCCACCGCGCTAGCACCGAGCCGACGTTCGAGATTCATGTCGCCCGCAGCTTCCGCGATTACGCCTGGGCCTGGCTGCAAGCGGCTGCCTCGGAATACGCCGCCGAGGCAGGCGCCGTGTAGTGTCCTGTCGGCGGATTGCGATGGGTTGGTGGATGCGTACGATAGGCTGGGTCGCACTGCTGGTGCTGATCGTGCCGGTGCTGGCTTCGACCGGCTGCACGTTGTTCAGCAAACCCGGCGACTGGCGCAGCGCCCGCCGCGACGCGTCCAACCAGGCGCCCGACCCGGCCGCGACGCAGGAAGCAATCGTCCAGGTCTATGCCGCGCGCACGGTTGGCTGGAAAGGGGCCTTCGGCGTGCATAGCTGGATCGTGGTGAAGCCGTCGAACGCGACGCGCTACACGCGCTATGAGGTGGTGGGCTGGGGCGTCATGCGCGGTTATCCGGCCATCCAGGTCAATCGCACCGGACCCGACAACTACTGGTTCGGCGCCGCGCCGGAGAAACTGGTGGAGCGGCGCGGCCCCGGCGTGGACGCGATGATCCGGCGCATCGAGGAGGCGGTGAAGACCTATCCGTATCCGGACAGCTATCGCACCTGGCCCGGTCCCAACAGCAATACGTTCGTCGCGCACATCGGCCGATCCGTTCCCGAGTTGCGCCTGGATTTGCCGCCGACGGCCATCGGGAAGGACTTTCTCGCCAACGGCTCCATCGTCGCAGTCGCGCCGAGCGGCACCGGGTACCAGGTCTCGTTGTACGGTCTGCTCGGCGTGACCGGCGCGCTGGAGGAAGGCATCGAGCTCAACGTGCTGGGCCTGTCGTTCGGCCTGGACTTCAACACGCCCGGCGTGCGGCTGCCCGGGATGGGAAGAATCGGATTACCCCAATGAAGAATGAAGGCACGGACAAGGAAGGCACGGACAAGGAAGGCGCGGACAAGGAAGGCGCGGAGCCTTCCCTGCCGGAGGCTGGGCCGGAAAGGCGGCACCAGGGCGTCAAGGCATATCTCAAGGAATCGTTCCTCAATGCCGCCGATGCCCGGCCGCTGCGCATTCTCGCCGAGTATCTCGAGCCCAGGAGCCGGCTCGGCCGGCATCGCATCGAGGACACGATCGTATTCATGGGTTCCGCGCGGGTCATCTCGCGCGAACAGGCGCAGGACGAGCTGCGCGCCGCCGAGGACGGGAAAGGCGATCTCGAGCGCGCGCGCACGCGGCTCGCGATGTCGCGCTACTACGAGGATGCACGCGAGCTCGCGCGGCGCCTGACCGAGTGGTCCAAGCAGCTCGACGACGACGAGCGCCGCTTCGTGGTCTGCACCGGCGGCGGTCCCGGCATCATGGAGGCGGCCAATCGCGGCGCTTCCGAGGCCAAGGGCATGAACGTCGGGCTCACCATTTCGATCCCGGTGGAGGAGTTCGACAACCGCTACGTCACGCGCGAGTTGTCATTCCACTTCCACTACTTCTTCATGCGCAAGTTCTGGTTCGTCTACCTGGCCAAGGCGCTGATCGTCTTCCCCGGCGGCTTCGGCACTTTGGACGAGCTGTTCGAGGTTCTGACCTTGCGGCAGACGCGCAAGATGCGCAAGCACCTCTCGGTGGTGCTGTTCGGCTCGCAGTACTGGGACGAGGTGGTGGATTTCGACGCGCTCGTGCGCCACGGCACGATCAATGCCGAGGACGTGAAGCTCTTCCATCGCACCGACTCGGTCGACGAGGCGTTCGACATCGTGTCGCGGGACCTCACGCGCTACGCCATGGCCGAGCGCGGCGCGACGCTCTGACGCCGGGGCGTCGAGCCCGCGCAACGTTTTCCCTGGGATGAGGGTCGGCTGAGAATTGTCGCTAATCGGAAGATCAGTTGACCCGGATGTCCGCGTCGCGGATCACGCGAGCCCACTTGTCGGTTTCTTCGCGCAAGAAACGCGCGAATTCCGCCGACGTTGTCGGCGCGGTATCCAGACCCACCTTGGCGAAGCTCGCGCGGATGTCCGGCATCCGCAGCGCTTTCACGATCTCCGTGTTGAGACGTTCGACGATCTCGGGTTTGACACCCGCGCGCGTGAACATACCGTACCAGGTGATGACGACAACCTGCGGCATGCCGGCTTCCGCGGTGGTGGGCACCTTGGGTAGCGAAGCGACGCGCTCGGGTGCGAGCACGGCCAGACCTCGCATGCGTCCCGAATTGATGAAAGGAATGGTGGCCGGCACGGTGGAAACGACCATGTCCACCTCACCGCCCAGCATGGCGGTAAGCGCGATCGATGCACCCTTGTACGGTACGTGCACGATGTCGATCTTCGCCAGCGCCTTGAACAATTCGCTTCCGAGCTGACTGCCGGAGCCGACGCCGCCGGAGCCGAAATTGAGCTTGTGCGGGTGCGCCTTGGCCAGCGCGATCAGCTCCTTCAGGCTTTTCGCGGGCACCGAGGGATGCACCACCAGGACGTTCGGCACGGTGGCGAGCAGCGAGATCGGGGTGAAATCGCGGAAGGTGTCGTAGCCGAGGTTCTTGAACAGGCTCGGGCTAATGGCGATGGTCGGGCTGGTGAGCAGCAGCGTGTAGCCGTCCGTCGGGGCCTTGGCGGCGAGCGCGGAAGCGAGGTTGCCGCCGGCGCCCGGGCGGAAGTCGGGAACCACGCCTTGGCCCAGGCTTTCGCGCAGCTTCTCCGACAGCGCGATCGCCAGGATGTGGGAAGCGCCGGTCGCGAATGCGACGATCATGCGGATCGATCTTTCGGGATACGACTGCGCCTGGATCGGAAGCGGGCAAAGGCAGGCAGCGCCGAACACGAGACAAGGCCAGGCACGTCGGATCGTCATGTAACTCCTCCACGTTGTGTCGTTCGTCTGATGATGGATGTGCACAGCTGTTGTCCGTGTCGCGGCTTGCGTCATCCACGGTCGCGATGTTCGCATCACGGCGCCAATTCGGCCAGCCGCGGCAGCGCAAGCGGAAGCATCAGCCGATGATCGCGCACACCTTCCTCCTCATGTCGAAGCTGCAGCTGGCCCGCAGTTTGCGTGCTCGCTTTGCCCGGCTCGTTGCGCTAACGTGTGGTCGAGCCCCTATCGACGGGAGGCGCCATGCCGGAATACGCCCATTCGGTTGGAAGCCGGGTCTATCGCTTCGCCGATCTGAAATCCTTGCTCGCCAAGGCGACGCCTGCGCGCACGGGTGATCGGCTGGCCGGCATCGCGGCCGAAAGTGCCGAAGAGCGGGTCGCCGCGCAGATGGCGCTGGCTGAGCTGCCGCTCACCGAATTTCTCAATATCGCGGTGATCGACTACGACGCGGATGAAATCACGCGCCTGATCATCGACGGGCGCGATGCGGGCGCGTTCGCGCCGGTCTCTCATCTCACGGTCGGCGACTTCCGCGACTGGCTGCTCGCCTACGAGACGGACACCGAGACGCTCGCCGCGCTTGCGCCCGGGTTGACGCCCGAGATGGTGGCCGCGGTCTGCAAGATCATGCGCATCCAGGATCTCGTGCTGGTGGCCGCCAAGGCGCGCGTGGTCAGCAAGTTCCGCAATACGCTGGGACTGCCTGGGCGGCTTGCCACGCGCCTGCAGCCCAATCATCCGACCGACGACGAGAAGGGCATCGCGGCTTCGATCGTCGACGGCCTTCTCTACGGCTGCGGCGATGCGGTGATCGGCATCAATCCGGCGACCGACAATCTGGCGCAGGTGATGCGCCTGAACCATATGCTGGCCGGCATCATCGAGGCGTACGCGATTCCGACGCAGTCGTGCATCCTCACCCACGTCTCGACCACGATGCAGGCGATGGCGCAGGGCGCACCGGTGGATCTCGTGTTCCAGTCGATCGGCGGCACCGAGGCGACCAACCGCAGCTTTGGCGTGTCGGCCGCGATGCTGGCCGAGGCGAACGACATGGCGCGCGGGCTGCAGCGCGGGCGCGTCGGCTCGAACGTGATGTATTTCGAGACCGGGCAGGGCAGCGCGCTTTCCGCCAACGCGCACCACGGCGTGGATCAGCAGACGCTCGAAGCCCGCGCCTACGGGCTCGCGCGCCGCTTCGATCCGTTGCTGGTGAATAGCGTCGTAGGTTTCATCGGCCCGGAGTATCTCGACGGGCGCGAGATCGTTCGCGCCGGCGTCGAGGACCACTTCTGCGGCAAGCTGCTCGGGTTGCCGATGGGCGTGGACGTCTGCTACACCAACCATGCCGACGCCGATCAGGACGACATGGACGTCCTGCTCACGCTGCTCGGTGCGGCAGGCGTCAATTACATCATGGGCGTGCCGGGCGCGGACGACATCATGCTCAATTACCAGAGCACGTCGTTTCACGACGCGCTCTACTTGCGCCAGCTCCTGAGGCTCAAGCCCGCACCCGAGTTCGAAGCGTGGCTCGATGCGATGGGCATCGTCCGCGGCGGCACGCGTCTCGAGCGCGCGCTGGCCGATCACAAGCTGCTCGCCTTGGCGCCGGGTTAGGAACGCGGGCGTGGCAAAGCCGCTTGCGACCGCCGTGCCGAGCTCGCATCCCGACCCCTGGCAGGTGCTGACGCGATTCACCGCGGCCCGCATTGGATTGGGCCGCGCCGGCGGGAGTCAGCCCACCCAGCCCTCGCTCGCTTTTCAGCTCGCGCACGCCCAGGCGCGGGATGCGGTGCAGCGCAACCTCGACGTCGATGCACTCGCCGAGCAGTTGAGCGCCGCGGGTATCGACAGCCTGCGTTTGCACAGTGCCGCGCCCGACCGGCGCACATTCATCGCTCGCCCGGATCTGGGCCGCATCCTGAACGACGAGTCCAAACGCTCGCTCGAGACACGCGGACCGCCGGCATCGGCCTACGACTGCGCACTGGTCGTGGCGGATGGGCTGTCGGCACTGGCGATCGAACATCACGCCGTAGCGCTGTTGCAGGAACTGGCGCGCCGGCTGGCTGCCGAGGGATGGTGCGCGAGCCCGGTTTGCCTGGTGAGCCAGGGACGCGTCGCGATCGGCGACGAGATCGGCACCTTGTTGCCCGCGCGCATGACGGCCATGCTGATCGGCGAGCGCCCGGGGCTTTCCTCGCCCGACAGCCTCGGAATCTACTTCACCTACGATCCGATGCCCGGGCGCAGCAACGCGGAGCGCAACTGTATCTCCAACGTGCGGCCGCCCGAGGGCTTGTCCTACGCGTTGGCCGCGCACCGGCTCTATCACCTCATGGTCGAAGCGCGTCGGCGCAAGCTTTCCGGGGTGGCGCTGAAGGAGGCTGCGCCCGCGCTTCCCGGCGAAACTGAATGAACCAGATCACGGGCAAAACGACGAACGAACCCGGGGCGAGCAGAAGCAGCAGGTAGCCGCACCACTTGGCGTACGGTCGCGGCAGCGAGGCGATCCAGCGATTCATTCGTCTGCAGTCCGTCGTAAGTCGTTCGAAGTCTTGGTTAGTCGTTCGGCAGCGCGCGGAATCGACATGAACTTGCGCAACGGGAGGCAATTCTGGCGCCGGCGGATCGAAAGCTCCAGGGCATATTCGACATCCATCGCTGGCGCAAGTCGTACGACCAAAGTACGCGTTCGCACGCGCGCCCAACGGTGCTGACCGCTGGGCGAAGGGATGCTCGGCGCAGTGCCGCCGGCGCTGCAACGCCTGCTCGCCGCGTTGCTGCAGACGCCGCCCGCAGGAGCGACGCCCCGGCCGTCGACCGGCTGCTGGCGCTCGGGGCCGGTGATACACTTCCCTGCCGCTCGCGTTGTCATTCGTTCATCCTTACCGAAAAGAGGAGATAGCCATGGCCTACGAAGGCATGATCGCGGAAACCATCACCATCAATGGCGACAAGGGTGAGCCCATCTCCGCGTATGTGGCGCGGCCGCTCGGCGCTGGCCCGTTCCCCGGCATGGTCCTGATCCACCACGCGCCCGGGTGGGACGAGTGGTATCGCGAAACCACGCGCCGCTTCGCCCATCACGGCTATGCGGCGATCAGCCACAATCTCTATCACCGTGCCGGCGAGGGCAAGGCGGACGACGTGGCGGCGAAGGTGCGCGCCGAGGGCGGCGTTCCCGATGCGCAAGTCATCGGCGATACCGAAGGCGCGGTTCAGTGGCTGCGTGCCCAACCGTGGCTCAACGGCAAGGTGGGCTGCATCGGCACCTGTTCGGGCGGGCGGCATACCTTCCTGTATGCCTGCCATACCAAGAGCATCGACGCGGCTGTCGAGCTGTGGGGTGGGCGCGTGGTGATGAGCAAGGAAGAGCTCAACCCCAAGCAGCCGACCGCGCCGATCGAATTCACCAAGAATCTCTCCTGTCCACTGCTTGGCCTGTTCGGCAACGAAGACCGGTCGCCGACGCCGGAGCAGGTGAACCTGCACGAAGCGGAGCTGAAAAAGCACGGCAAGAACTACGAATTCCACCGCTACGACGGCGCGGGTCACGGCTTCTTCTACTACGACCGGCCCATGTACCGGGTCGACCAGGCGCTCGACGGCTGGAAGAAGGTGTGGGCGTTCTTCGAGAAGCATCTGGCCAAGTAAGCCGGTGTGCACCTCCATCGTCGAGATCGTCCCGGCGGACGGTGCGGGCAAGGGCGCGGACGGCTGGTTCGATCTCACGCATTCCGTGGTGTCGTACGACCATCCGCACCACGCCCTGCTGGAAGAGGCCATCACCATCGACTTCATGAGCTCCGCCCTGGGTCCCGGCTCGCGGGTCGCGGTGGAGCTCACGCTGGAATCGGCCAAGGATTTGGCGGCAGCACTTGCGCGCGCCATCGCCGCGGCCGAGGAGGTCGAAGGCGGGCGGCATCGCCCGAGCGCTTGACGGCTCTGTAGAACCCCCGGCACTGCCCTGCGAGCGGGTCTTGCTCCCGCGCGCCGGCTTTCCGTACAGCGGCCATGTCCTCGGACGGGCTGGCTTGGACGGGTCCGGCCAATTTCCTACCTGCGCAGCCACCATCGCACTCGACGGGCGCTGCTACGACGAGTACTTCCCTACTGGTCGAATGCGCCGGCCGGCGGCAGATCTTCCTCCAACCGGTCCATCGGGCTTCGCAGTGCACCGGAGCTCGTCGGCGAAACGTGGGTGTAGATCATGGTCGTCGCTACATCCTGATGGCCGAGCAAGGTCTGTACGGTCCGGATATCGACGCCGGACTGCAACAGATGCGTTGCGAATGCGTGCCGGCTATGCCGATCTCGGCATAGTCGGCTATCCCGAGTCCCAGACTATGCCGAGTAATGCGGCCAGACATCTCGGACGTACGCCGAAACGAAGGGTTTTTACTCGGCATAGTTCTTCCGTGCTGATATGGCTTCCATTGTCAAGCGGGCGAATGAGGTTCTGCCGACCTCCGAGCATGGTGTTGAGATAAAGCGAGCCCGATAGGCGAGGCGGCGGACTCATCTGTGACGTCGGTCGATCAAGCTGATATGCGGGCGTTGGTTAGCCGCCAGACTGTTGTTCGTCACGGAGCTGCCTCGCTCTATTGATCGTTCCGTATTGGACGACAGTCCAATACGGACACGACGCTCGGCTTGTCGCCGGGCGATGATGGGACTCACGGCGGCGTGGTGCTGATAGGCCCAGGCGGCCTCGACCAGGGCGCGGCGTGCGGAGCTATTACCGGCTTTGGTGATCGCACCTTGTCGGTGTCGCGGCCCGGAAGAATTCTCGGTGGGGATCATGCCCAGATAGGCCATGAGCTGGCGGGGATGGGTGAAGCGGGCGAGATCGCCCAGTTCGGCCACGATGCGCACCGCGTGGATGAGTTGAATGCCGCGGAAGGCCTGCAGCGCCGCCACCACCGGTTGCCAGCGCCACTGGGCGAGTTGCTCCTCGATGGCTTGGTTAAGCCGCTGGATACGTGCGCTCGCCTCGCCTACGCCTTGGACATACTCCTCGAAGGCGATGCGCTGGGCCGGGCTGGGGATGTTGAGCCGAGCGATCCAGCGCTCGTGGGCGCAGGTCCAGGCGGTCTTGCCGACGTAGCGGATGTCGTTTCGAAGCAGCAACGCGGACAGCCGATGGCGGACTTGGCGCTGAACGCAGACGGCGTCTTCGCGGGCGCGCACCAAATCGCGCATGGCCTCGTCGGTGGCATCGGGGATGTAATGGGGGTGAGCTCTCCGGCGCGGGCCAGTCCACACAGCTTCAAACAGTCGCGCCGGTCGGTCTTGATGCGATCGCTCACGCGCCGCGGAGTGTTCGACGGCGCTACGACCCAGCACTGGTGGGCGCGAGCCGTAAGCGCTCGATGGATGACGAACCCGCAGGGCCCCGCCTCGTAGACGAAAAGCAGCGGGTGTCCGAGCGACTCGAGCTTGCGTACCGTGCGCGCCAATGCCGTGCTGTCGCCTGCGATGCGCCCGTAATGACGCACCTCGCCGCGCTCCTCGGCGAGCGCCAGATCGATCGAATCCTTGTGAACGTCCATTCCGACGTACAACTTGCTAGACTTCTTGCTCATGGCCTGCCTCCTGTACTCGGTTGACACCTTCGGGCATTCTGTTTAGCCCTCAGTGAGAACGCCCGTGCGATATCAAGGCAAGATCACCGACTGGAAGGACGACAAGGGCTTCGGCTTTGTTACGCCGAATGGAGGCGGACCGAGGGTGTTCGTCCACATCAAGTCATTTTCGAACCGGCAGCGCCGACCGGGCGGTAACGAGCTTGTTACCTACGAACTCACATCTGATGCACGAGGCAGACCGCAGGGTGTGAACATCGGTTTCGTTGGCGATCGCCCATCTTCTCCTCCGTCAACCGCGCCCGGTCCCAGCATTGGGGCTTTGGTTTTCGCATCCGTCTTCCTTGCCTTCGTGGCGGGGGCTGTGGCTACGGGAAAGTTACCTTTTGTGGTGCTCATCGCATACCTTATTGGGAGCTGTGTGGCATACCTGGCTTACGTTTTCGATAAAGCCGCGGCTCTGAAGGGGCAGTGGAGAACTCCGGAAAGTCACATTCATCGAATCGTCCGCGTTCGAGCGTATCCGCCCGCTGTACTTGGACGAGGACGAGTTCTCCGAGCTGCAGCAGTTCATGATGCAGAACCCAGAAGGCGGCGAAATTGTCCCGGGTTCGGGCGGGGTTCGAAAGCTACGTTGGCGGCGTCGAGGAATGGGTAAGCTGGGCGGTCTGCGAGTCATTCACTTCGTACGATATGAGCCAAACGAGTTTCTGGATGTTGGCCTTGTACGCCAAGGCGAAGCAGGACAACGTGCCCGCTCACATTCTGAGGCAGTTGTTGGAGGCATTCCGAAATGGCTAAGAAACTCACTGGAAAAGTATTGGCGAAATTTGAGGCCGAACGCGACGTATGGCAGGAGGTGTTGGAAGGCGTCCGTGAAATCAAGGCGGGTGGAGGTCGTCGCACTAAGGTAGAACCAAAGTCTCAGGTGGGTCGAGTGCGATTGAAAAGTGGGCTGTCGCAGTCGCAGTTCGCTGCTGCGCTTGGGGTGTCGAAGCGGACACTTGAGCAGTGGGAGCAAGGGCGGCGAGAACCTTCAGGAGCTGCACAAACGCTTCTGAAGATTGCGGAACGTCATCCCGAGGTCTTACTTGAGGTGGCAGGCTGACCTTCTGAATCATCGTAGCGAGTGAGGCCGAACCCGCGCATGCACCGGACAGTCGAAAGCGGCGCTTCGCTTGCTGTCTCCTGCCGCTGATGCGCATCGTTAGCCCTCGCGGCACCGATGGTTGATGGAAGTATGACCGCTGTTATACTTCCCGCCATGAAGACCGCCGTATCAATTCCGGATCGGGTGTTTCAGTCCGCTGAGAAGCTCGCGGCCCGGCTAGGGATTTCGCGTAGCGAGCTCTACGCCCGCGCTCTGGCTTCGCTCGTCGAGCAGCACCGAGAGGATATTGTTACCTCTACGCTCAACGAGATATATGGAGAAGACGGGGAAGACTCTTCTCTGGAGAAGGAACTGAGTGTCCTTCAGGCGCGATCTATTTCGCGCGAGAAGTGGTAATGCAACGCGGAGAGGTCTGGTGGGCCTTTCTTCCCGCGCCGTCAGGGTCGGAGCCAGGTTATCGAAGGCCTTGTCTAATCATTTCAGCCAATAGTTTCAACGTCAGCCGCATCAGCACCGTGGTCGCGGCGGTAATCACATCCAATCTCCGTCTGGCAGATGCGCCAGGCAATGTGCGCTTGCCTGTGCGCGGCACTGGGCTGTCAAAGCCTTCGGTGGTGAATGTCTCGCAGGTCATCACGGTCGACAAGGCGTTTCTCACGGAAAGGATCGGACGAATCCCGCCGAGCCTATTGGCTTCGGTAGATGATGGGCTCCGACAGGCGCTTTCTCTGTAAGGCGAGGGCTAACCGTGTGATGGAGCTGACCATCCAACAGCGGCGCTTCGCTTGCTGTTGTCCGGCTGCCCAACACAGTCGTTGGGCATCGCATGATGCGTAGGAGGTTGTGACCATGGGCGGCAAGCCTGTGTCCGACACGTGGGAGCGCGGCAGTCCATACGAGCAGTACGTCGGCCGGTGGAGCCGCCAAGTCGCGCCTAAGTTTCTTTCGTGGCTCGATATTCCGTCCGGCAGACGGTGGCTCGACGTGGGCTGCGGAACGGGAGCGCTCTGCGCGGCGATTTTGGACCGATGTTCCCCCGCATTGGTCGCGGGCGTCGAGCCTTCCGACGGATTTCTCAAGACCGCGAAGGAGAATCTTGAGGGCCGGGCGGCGCTCCACCAAGGCAGCGCGACGGCGATCCCACTTAATGATGTTTCGGTCGATGTGGTGGTCTCTGGACTGGTCCTAAACTTCGTACCGGACCAGCGCGCGGCGCTCCTTGAGATGACGCGGGTAACAGGCAAAGGCGGCACGATCGCCGCCTACGTCTGGGATTACGCCGGAAGAATGGAGCTTATGCGTTTTTTCTGGGATGCAGCGGCCGAGATCGACCCGGACAGCGTGAAGCTGGATGAAGGCGTCCGATTCCCGCTATGCCGCCCGGAGGCACTCGAAGAGCTCTTCACCAGCACCGGCCTCGACAAAATCGAAGTGAAGCCTATCGACATAACCACGCCGTTTGCGAACTTCGATGACTACTGGCAACCGTTTCTCGGCGGCCAAGGGCCGGCCCCCGCCTACGCTATGTCGCTCGATGAGACAGCGAGAGCACGTTTACGGCACCGAATAAGTGATCGCCTTCCAATCGCTGCAAATGGGTCGATCTCCTTGACTGCACGAGCCTGGGCAGCTCGCGCAAACGTCCCAGGCTAACCTGACGCTCAACCGCACGCTGCAGCCACCAGCGGGCTTCGCCCGAGGGTTCCTGCGGCCAGTCGTTCGGCGTCGCGGACAATGTCTGCGTCGACCTATGGCTTCAAGTTGTGGCAAGCTATGGCCTGTGGTGTAGCCTGTTGGAGTTGGTCATACCTCGTCCGATTGAAGCCCGTGTTGCGCCGACAGTCATCCGCTGTAGCCGGAGCGACCGTGCGTCGTCTGGCGTTCGTGCTCCTCGTCGTCGCGTGTACTTCGATTTTCGCGCAAGACCTGCGACTGCCTTTCACCGGCCGCTGGTTCGTTGCCCAAGGTGGCGATACCATCAATGTCAATCATCACATGGCCGTTCGTGCGCAGTGGTTCGGAGTCGACTTCGCCAAGCTGGGCGGCCCCGGCCAGCGGGCGTTGTCAGTCGCCAATCCATCCCGATTGCAGGATTTCTACTCCCGGAATGAGCCTGTGCTTTCACCGGTCGATGGCGTGGTCGAAAGCGTTGTCCGGGATCTTCCCGACAATTCCCTGGGAGCGAAGGATTTGAGCAACCCGGCCGGCAACCACGTGGTTGTCAAAGCGGCGGAAAACCGCTTCGTTTACCTTGCGCATTTCCAACGTGAGAGCATCACGGTTGCGCAAGGAGATCGCATCAGGGTAGGCCAAGTTCTCGGCCGCTGCGGCAACTCCGGTAACTCGGACTTTCCGCACATCCATCTTCATGTCCAAGACTCGCTGACCGATGAGGCAATCGGCCAGAATCCCGTCTTTGCGGGCATGACGGTCGAGCTTACGGGTAAGAAGTTCGAAAACGTCACGTGGCCAGTCATACGAGGACTGTTTCTCACGACGAACTGAAATTCAACCCATTCAACCTCGGATTGCAGCGACAGTGAAGACGAGCGCTTCGCTTGCTGTTGTCCGGCCGGTTATCGCGAACGCTGGCCACCGCCAACTCCCCGAGGTCGTTGGAGTGTAGTTTCCAAGAGAAGAGTCGACTTATGCCGCGTGTCTTGAAGAAGATGGTTCGTAAAGGCGTTCGCAATCTCTTCGGGGTCGATGTCGTTCGCGCCACGTTCGACGAGGGCTGGGCGGAAGAGCGGGATTACTGGCTCGGCGTCCTCCGCGACTTTTACCGAACCACGTATGACTTGGACCTTCATCCGTCGCAAACTGATTCGTCCCTGATTCCTCCCCTCGAGACGATCGTCAAAGTACAGCGCGCCAACAAGGCTGAGCGAGACGCGTTCTTTGCTTCTGGCTATCGGGGTGCTTTGACTTACCAAACGGAATTGCTCGACTACGACTTGCCCGTCAACCGGATGCGCAACATTCTGGAGATGGGCCTGGGTTTTGGCCGGCTGATCATTCACTATTTTCCGTTCGAGGCGAACCTGTACGGTTGCGATGTGACACCCGAGGCCGTCGCATGGACTCGCTCGAAACTGGCCGATCGGGTGCAGATCGAGCTCACGGCCGGCGAGCCGCCGCTGCCCTACGCCGATGGCATGTTCGATTTCGTCTACGCCAATTCCGTGTTCACTCATGTCCCCTGTGCCTTGATGGATCGCTGGGCCGCCGAGTTGCGCCGGATCATCCGACCGGGAGGGGTCCTGATCTGCAGCGTGCTGGACGCCAACCACTACCTCCGGAATATCCCGTATCGGGACTTTCACCGCGACTATCAAACTCCCGGATGCCGCGATTGGGATCAAGCCAGGGGTGTGCGAATGCGCAATTACCTGGACCGGAATTTCTTGTTCTCCACCTGGGGCAGGTATTTCCGCGTTCATGAGCTTCGAGCGCACTATCGCGACCAGAGCCACTTGATCTGCAAACGAGAGGTCTGACCGCCGGGGCAGTAGGGTTATCCTCACGGTATGCCTTGCGGCACGGCAGCCGCGCGTGTACCGGGCAACGCGCGTCGAACGACAACGTCGATGAAATTCGCAGGAAGCTCGGGCTGGTCAAGGAGGAAACGAAATGAAGCTGGTCAAGATCGTTGGCGTATTACTCATCGTCGCGGGTATCCTGGGTGTCGTGTTCAATAGCTTCAGCTTCACGAAGGAAACCCACGAGCTCAAGCTCGGGCCGATAGAGCTGGCCGTCAAGGAGAAGCAGGCAGTCGACATCCCGGTGTGGGCCAGCGTGGGGGCGATCGTAGTCGGTGGATTGCTTCTCGTGCTTGGAAGCAAGAAGGGCTAGCTAGCGCTGGGCGAAACGCACCGGAATGACGACCGAATCCTTCGGTCCGAGCCCCGCGCTTGCGAGCGCATCGAAGCAGGCGAGCGTTTGCGATGTGATCGGCATGCCGTAGCCGAGGGATTTTCCGTCGTCGATCATTGCGTGCAGGTCCTTGCGCATCGAATCGATATCGAACGCGACCGGTCCTGTATAGCCACCCGCCATCTCCTCGGCGAGCGCCTTGCCGCGCGCTTTCAGAACGTTCGGGCCGCCCGACGTGTCGGCGAAAAGATCCACGAGGCGGTTCGCATCGACGCCGAGGTGCTGCACCAGCGCCAGGGCCTCGCCGAACGCTTGCCAGAACACCATCAGCGGAAGATTGATCGCGAGCTTTCCGGAAGCGCCCGCGCCGATCGGGCCGAGATGCTCCCAGCGCCGGCACAAGGTGTCGAGCAGCGGGCGCATGCGTTCGACATCCTCCGCAGCGCCGCCGACGATTCCGAGCAGCTTGCCTTCGCGTGCGGGGCCGACCGTGCCGCCGACCGGGCACTCGATCATCGCGCCGCCCTTGGCGTGGATGCGAACGGCGAGCGCGCACTCGGTCTGCGGCCGCACGGTGCTCATCTCGATGAATGTCTTGCCGCGTGCCTCGTCGGCGAGCAGCCCGTCGGCTTCGCCGTATGTGCGCTCGATTGCGGCTGCATCGGTAAGCATGGTGATGATCACCTCGGAGCTCGCGGCAAGCTCGGCGGGCGTCGCACAAACGATGGCGCCGTCCTTCTCCAGCGCCGCTGCCCTTTCGCGCGTGCGGTTCCAAACACGCACGGTGTGTCCCAGGTTCAACAGGCGTTGCGCGATGGCGGCGCCCATGCGGCCGGTGCCGGCGATGCCGATGTTCATTCGTTGGTCCTCGTTCAGTGAGGCGACGCCAGAGTCGAAGTCATCTATATGCAAGGGGGGCGCACCTTAGACCACCCCGTCCGCGCATGGCGCGTCCCGCCCCTCCTTGCCAGGAGGGGAAGGCTTGCAAGCGCAAGAACGATTCGTTCGAGCCCGCCTGGACTCCCGCATGCGCGGCAGGGACGGTTTCGGGATTGTACGTTCAGCGTGCACCCCCCGCCTGGATCTTCCGGATGCTCGCTGCGGGCCGCGTCATGGCGATCACCCCCGCCAGAATGAGCACGATGCCGGCAAGGCGCTCGAGGGTCAGGCTCTCGCCCAGGAACACGATGCCGACCGCAACCCCGACCACGATCCGCAGGTAACTTTGGCTCGCTGCCGCGATGCTGCCGAGCGTGCCGAGGATCCGATAGTAGAGGTAGAGCGCGGCCGCCGTGGAAAAGACGGCCAGACATCCCGCCGCGATCAGAGACGATCGACTCGGCGCGAGCGACCATGGCCGGTCGATGACGAGGCTCAAGGGCATCAACACCGCTGCGCCGACGATCAACGTGAGCGTGGCGGGAACCAGCGGCGGCAGGGCGTCGAAGCGCCGGCCGTGCACGGCTGCGATGCCGAACAGAATCGCACCCAGCACGCAGGCCAACTGCTGCGGCACTTGGCCACCGATGTCCGAGACAACGCCGACACCGACGATCAGGACGACGCCCGCGAGGCCGGCGAGCGCGCCCGCGAGCTTGGCGCCTGTCGTCGGCTCGTGGCGCGTGATGGCCCAGGTAATGAAGAACGCGAAGATGGGCGAGGTGGAGTTGAGCACCGCAACCAGCCCGCTGTCGACCGTCTGCGCGGCCCAGGCGCTCAGGCTCCAGGGCACGATGTTGATCATCGCAGCCTGGATGATCAGCAGCCGCCAGGGATAGCGCGACGAAAACACGGCAACGCCCGAAGCGCGCAGGACGGCGCCCAGCAGCAGCGCCGCGATCGCGACCCGTGCCGCCGTGAGCGTGAGCGGCGGAATGGTTTCGACCGCCACCTTGGCGAAGTTGTACGAAACGCCCCATAGCAGCGACAGCAGTCCGAGCAGTGCGTAGTTACGAAACGTGGGCAAGGCGATCAGCGTGCGAAGCAAGGCCTGAGCGACTCGATCCTGGCTTCGCAGGTGACTCTGCATGGCGCGCGGCCTCGTCACGCACGAAATGCGCAAGCGTGCCGGGAGTGCCGCGTGCGCTTTCCGACGAATCCTCCCGCCTTCCGCGACCAAGCCTACCGCGCCCGCCGCGATTGCGCTATACCCGTGTTCTCCGAACCCAGGAGCACGGTCACCTGGCTCGACAGCACGCCGCCGTTGCCGTGTGCGAGCGCGACGTCGCAGTTCGCGACCTGGGCCGGCCCGCGCTCGCCGCGAATCTGGCGCACCGCCTCGATCAGCAGGAAGATGCCGTACATGCCGGGATGGCAGTACGAGAGGCCGCCGCCGTTGGTGTTCACGGCGAGCTTGCCGCCCGGCGCGATGCCGCCGTTCTCCACCAGGCGCCCGCCCTCGCCCTTGCGGCAGAAGCCGAGATCTTCCAGGAACAGGATCGGGTTGATGGTGAACGCGTCGTAGAGCTCGATCGCCTTCACGTCCGACGGCGTCAAGCCCGCCATCCCGAATGCGATCGGCCCGGAACGGGAAGCGCCGCTCACGGTGAGATCGGCCATGTTCGAGATGCTGTTGTGGCTCAGGTACTCGCCCACGCCCAGAACGTAGGCGGGTTTGCTCTTCAGTGACTTCGCGCGCTCGGCCGAGACCATGATGAGCGCGCCGCCGCCATCGCTCACCAGGCAGCAGTCGCGCACCGTGAAGGGGTAGCTCACCATGCCCGCGTTCAACACCTGCTCGATCGTGAGCGGTTCCTTTTCCCACGCGCGCGGATTCATCAGCGCCCACTTGCGCGCCGAGACGGCCACTTCGGCCAGCTGTTCGCGCGTGGTGCCGTACTGGTGCATATGGCGCGAGGCCGCCAGCGCATACGCCGATGCGGGAAGGAAGGGTTTGTAGGCGGTCTCGTAGGGGTTGAACTCGCGCGGGCTCGCGGATGCGCGCGAGATCGTGCGCTGCGTGCTGCCATAGGTGATGAGCGCGACATCGCACAACCGTTCTGGATCGCGCCTTGCGCGTGGCCGATGTGCGATTCGAACGACGAACCGCCGATCATGGTGTTGTCGGCGTAACGCGGTTCGATGCCGAGATATTCGCGCAGGTACAGGGTGGGGCTGCGCGCCTGGGTGGTGGCGGCGAAGATGCCGTCGATGTCGGTAAGCTTCAGCCCGCAATCGTCGAGCGCACGGCGCGTGGCCTGCGCCATCAGGTCGATCGGGCTCGTGTTGGGCGCAACCGCGCCCAGGTCGGATTCGGCCGCGCCGACGATCGCGACGCTGCCGCGCTCGAGGCCCCTCATCGTGCGCCCTCCGCCGGCACGAACACCGGATACGGCGCCTGCTTGTCGTCGCCGGGATGCATGCGAACCTTGACCCGCATGCCGATCTTCACCTGCATCGGATCGATGTCCTCGACCCGGCTCATCATGCGAAAGCCTTCGTCGACGTCGATCAGCGCGACGTTGTACGGTGGCGTATCGCGCATGTGCACGACCGTGGTTGCGTGCACTGTCCCGTGCCCCTGACTGACTCGCCATTCGAGATTGGTGCTGCCGGATACGGGCGCCACGACGCGCGGGAAGAAAACCGCCTTCTTGTCGTCGACCGAGTATTGATACGCGAGCTGGCCCTTCTTGCAGTAGTCGACGAAGGTGCCGTAAGGCGAGGATTGCAGCTTCTGTTCCAAGGCAGATCTCCTTTCCGCTTCAGCGACCGCGCAGGCTGCTCATGAGCGGCCATCCTCACGCAGTACGATCAATGCATCGGCCGCGACGACCCCTTGCCCGCGGGGGCGCACGAACAATGGATTCACGTCGATTTCCTCGATGCGCCCGGCATGGTCGTGGATCAGCCACGACAGGCGCGCCAGCGTATCGGCGAGCGCTTCGGTATCCAGTGCCGGTGCGCCGCGATAACCGCGCAGCAGCGCCGCACCCTTGATCTCCGCCAGCATGTCGAGGGCCGTGCCCTGGTCGAAGGGCGCGAAGCGGTGCGTGACATCATGCAGCACTTCGGTCAGCACGCCGCCCAGCCCGAACATCACCGTCGGGCCGAAATGCGGGTCGTCGACCGCGCCGAGGATCACTTCGGTGCCGGCGGCCATTTCCTGTGCGAGCACGCCTTCGATGCGGGCGTCGGGCCGATACTTCCGCGCCGAGGCGATCACCTCGCGCGCGGCTGTCTGCAGTGCGGGCAGGTCGGCGATCCGCAGCCGCACCGCACCGGCTTCGGTTTTGTGCGCGATATCGGGCGACTCGATCTTGACCGCGAGCGGGAACGTGAATTCGTCCGTGCGCAAAGCATCGATGTCGCGCTCGGCGATCAGCGTTTCGCGCACGACCGGGATGCCGTAGCGCGCGAGGATCTGTTTGGAGCGCCGCTCGCCCAGCGCGCCGCCGCCGCCCGGCAGATCGAGCGATTGCGGCGGCACGGGGCGATCGCCTGCCTTCTGGATTCGCGCTTCGAGCCGTTGCGCCTTGAGGCCGAAACGGTACATCGCGCCGAGCGCGTTCATGGAGCGCCGCGGCGACAGGAACGACGGAATGCCGGCTCGGCGAACGATGTCGAACGCTTCCTGGTTGCGCTCCGAGCCCGAGCCCCATTGCAGCGTGACGGGCTTGTCGCTGCGCGCGGCCACCGCGACGAAGCCGGGCGCCCATGCCGATGCGATCGAGCCCGGCGCGGAGCGCACGATCGCCTGGTCGAACTCGGGCGCGGCGAGCACCGTGTCGATCACGCGGTTGTAGGCGGCGAATCCGTCGTCGTAGCCTTGCGGCGTCAGGTCGATCGGGTTCGTCAGCGAGCCGAGCTCGGGCGCGAGCGGTTTGAGCTTGGCGATCGTTTCGGCGGAAGTCTCGGGCACTTCGAACCCGTGCGCTTCGCACAGATCGGCGACCAGCACGCCGGCGCCGCCGGAGAGCGTCAGGATGACCGTGCGATTGCCCTTGGCGCGCTTGCGATAGCTAAGGAACTGCGCGAGGTCGACCACGTCGTCGGTGTCGCCGACTTCGATGAAGCCGCCTTGCTCCACCGCGCGCCGGAAGAGCTCCGGCCCCGCGCTCAGCCGTCCGGTGTGCGAGGTGGCGGCGCGCTTTCCGGAACGCGAGTTGCCGACCTTCCACATGAGCACCGGCTTTTCCAGCTCGAGCGCGCGCCGGCCGATCTCGAGCAGGCCGCGCCCGTCGGTGCTGCCTTCGAGGTATGCGACCACCGCATCGGTGTCATCGCGCTCGAGCAGATAGCGGATGAACTCGGTCGCCTTGATGCTCGTCTCGTTGCCGGTAGAGACGATGTAGTTGAATCCGACGCCCTGCAGGTCGGCCGCAGCCACCACACCGAAGCCGAAGCCGCCGCTTTGCGTGACCATCGCCAGACGCCCCGGCCGAAGGTTCGGATTCGACATCGCTCCGCCGAAGCCGGCGTGGATGTGCTCGTTCAGGTTGAGCACCCCAATGCAGTTCGGTCCGACGATGCGCACCGGATTGCGCGCAAGCGCCTGCTCGAGCGCGCGCTGGTTGTCCGCGCCGCGGCTGCCGATTTCCTGGAAGCCGGCGCTCAGCACGATGGCGAACGGGATGCCGCGGCTGCCGCATTGATCGATCACCGAGGGCACATGGCGCGCGCCGACCACGATGATCGCCAGATCGCACGGATCAGGCACCGCGCGCACGTCCGGATAGCAGGTGAGACCCTTGAGCTCAGGGTATTTCGGGTTCACCGGATAGACCCGGCCGGCATAGCCGAACTCGGTGAGGAAGCGAAGCGGCTGCCCGCCCACGCTGCTGGCGGTGGCCGATGCGCCGACGAGTGCAATGCCGCGGGGGCTGAAAAGCCGGTCGAAGTCGGTGGGCGAAGCGGCGGACGGGTTGCTCTGCGACACGATGATCCTCCAGCCGGCCGATTCTAGCACCGGGGTGGCGGAACTCTGCCTGCGTACGCTGCCGTTGACATCAACAACGTCATTCGATGCTTCTTGCCCTACGTGCCCGTCGAGATCCGCTCGGCCACCGCCTCGATCCAATGCCGCAGGGGCGTTTGCATGCCCGCGCGCAGATGCATGAGACAGCCGATGTTGGCGGTGAGGATCTCGTCCGGCTGGCCGGAATTCAGCGCAGCCTGTTTCGCGTCCTTGAGCCGCTGCGACAGCTCGGGTTGTAGGATGGAATACGTTCCCGCCGAGCCGCAGCACAAGTGCGCATCGGGCACGGCGGCAAGCTCGAAACCGAGGTCGCTCAGCAACGTCTCGATCGCGCCGCGCACGCGCAATCCATGCTGCAGGGTGCACGGCGAATGGAACGCCACGCGGCGCGCGGCCGCGGGCTCGCATGCGGCCCGCAGTTTCTCGCGCTCGGCGAGCAGCACTTCGCTCAAGTCGCGGCACGATTCGGCGATGCGCCGCGCCTTGTCGCGATAGCGGGGATCGTCGACCAGAACATGCGCATAGTCCCTCAGCATCACCCCGCAACCGCTGGCGGTGAAGACGATCGCTTCGGCGCCTTCGAGGTGCGGCCACCAGGCATCGATCAGGTTGCGTATGCGCTGGCGTGCCGTATCGGCGGCGTTCAGATGGAAGTCGATCGCGCCGCAGCAGCCCGCTTCGGCCACGCGCTGCAGTGAGATCCCGAGGCGGTCCAGCACGCGCGATGCGGCGGCGTTGATGTTTGGAGCGAGCGCGGGCTGTACGCAGCCATCGAGCACCAGCATGCGACGGGCATGGCGAAGCGGTGCCCATGGGCTCCGGGTCTCGCGTGGCGGCACTCGGGCGCGCAGCGTCGATGGCAACCACGGTGACACCAGTTGGCCGAGTGCGAGCAGCGGTGCGAACAGCCGAGGCTCGGCCAACGTGCGCCGAAGAGCGCTACGTCGCAGCCGCTCGGCGAGCGGGCGTTCCACCCGAGCTTCCACCACGGCACGGCCGATGTCGGCCAGCCGCGCATACTGCACGCCGGACGGACAGGTGGTCTCGCACGCACGGCAGGTGAGGCATCGGTCCAGGTGGATTTGCGTCTTCTCGCTCGGACTGGCGCCTTCGAGCACCTGCTTGATGAGATAAATGCGCCCGCGCGGTCCGTCCAGCTCATCGCCCAGCAACTGATAGGTCGGGCAGGTCGCGTTGCAAAACCCGCAGTGCACGCACTTGCGCAGGATCGCATCGGCCTCCTGGCCTTCGGGCGTGTCCTTGATGAACTGAGCAAGATTCGTCTGCATGCAGGCTCGATGGGGCGGTCTGTTCCCGATTCTACAGATCGGGGTACAGGCGCCCGCGATTGAGAACGCCGGCCGGATCGAAGGTCTGCTTCAGGCGTCTGTGCAGGCGCATGAGCGGTTCGGCCAGCGGATGGAACACGTTCGCGCGCTCGGCCGCGCCGCGATACCAGGTGGCGTGCCCGCCTGCCTTGTGCGCCAGCTTGCGCACCTCGACAGGGTCGGCGTCGGTGCGCACCCAGCGCAGCGCACCGTTCCATTCGAGCAACTGCGGACCGGCCAGCGCGAGGGCAGGCGCGGTGGATTTGACCGACAGGCGCCACAGCGTTGCCGCGCCTCGGAAGAAGCTGCATTGCTGCTCGCGCACGGCGCGCCAAAACTCGGCGGAATCGGGCACCCGCTCGCCGCCGAGCTGCCGTGCGAGCGCTTCCACGCCGGCCTGCGTTCCCGACAGGCGGATCGCGAGCACGCGTTCCTCATGGCAGGTTGCCGATATGGCGTAAGGTCGTGCAGCCCACTCGTTCATGCGTCGGATCGCCGCTGCCTGGTCCAGCTCGAAGCGCAAGGTCAGTTCGTGTGCGGGCTCGGGCAGCACCTTGAGCGAAACGTCGAGGAGCAATCCCAGCGTTCCCATTGCACCGACCATCAGGCGGGAAACATCGTAGCCGGCGACGTTCTTCATCACCTTGCCGCCGAATGCCAGTTCGTCGCCGCGGCCGTCGAGGATGCGCGCGCCGAGCACGAAGTCGCGCGCCGAGCCGGCAGCGGCGCGCCGCGGCCCGGAAAGTCCGCAGGCGATTGCACCACCCAACGTTGCAGCGGGGCCGAGATGCGGCGGCTCGAACGCGAGCATCTGGTCTCGTTCGGCAAGGGCGTGCTCGATCTCGGCGAGCGGTGTTCCGGCGCGAGCGATCAACACCAGCTCGGTCGGCTCGTACTCCACGATGCCGCGGTAGTCGGAAGTATCGAGCAAGGCGCCCTGGCGAATGCCGCCGTAGAAATCCTTGCTGCCGCCAGCGCGAATGCACAACGGCTCGCCGGCCGCCGCCGCTTCGCGGATGCGCTCGGACCATTCGGTGACAAGGTCGTGCATGAGAGCAGCCGGTCCTCGCAGCGTCATTCCCGCGCAAGCGGGAATCCAGGACTCGCGCCGCTGGGCCTGGGCTCCCGCTTGCGCGGGAACGACGGATCGCATTTCGGTTGTAGATGCTTCACTCGTGCGATGCCGAATCGAAAGCGTGCGCGCTCAGAAGCGTGGCAATTCCGGATGCTTCTCTTGCCCGCCGTGCACATGCATGCGACCCAGCTCGGCGCAGCGATGCAGCGTCGGCACGGCCTTGCCGGGATTGAGAATGCCGGCCGGATCGAACGCAGACTTGACCGCATGAAAAGCGGCAAGCACCTTGGGCGGAAACTGGATGCACATCTGGTCGATCTTTTCCACGCCGACACCGTGCTCGCCGGTGATGGTGCCGCCCGCCTCAACGCAAAGCTCCAGGATCTCGGCGCCGAACGCTTCGCAGCGTTCCAGCTCGCCGGGCGCGTTTGCGTCGTAGAGAATCAGCGGATGCAGGTTGCCGTCGCCGGCATGGAAAACGTTGGCGCAGCGCAGCTCGTACTTGCGTTCGAGGGCGCCGATGCCTGCGAGCACCTCGGCCAGGCGCTTGCGCGGAATGGTGCCGTCCATGCAGTAGTAGTCGGGCGAGATGCGCCCGACCGCGGGGAAGGCGGCCTTGCGCCCCGACCAGAAGCGCAGCTGCTCGGCCTCGTCGCGCGATACCCGAACCTCGTAGGCGCCGGCAGCCCGCATGACTTCGTTCACGCGGCCGATCTCCGCTTCGACTTCCGCCGCCGTGCCGTCGGACTCGCACAGCAGGATCGCTTCGGCGTCGAGCGGGTAACCCGCATGCACGAACGGCTCCACGGCCGCCGTCGCCTGCTTGTCCATCATCTCCAGGCCGGCCGGAATGATGCCCGCAGCGATGACATCGGCAACGGCGTTGCCGGCTGCCGTGATGCTGTCGAACGCGGCGAGCACGCAGCGGGCGGTTTCAGGCTTCGGCAGCAGCTTGACCGTGACTTCGGTGACGACGCCCAGAAGTCCTTCGGATCCCGTCATCAGCGCCAGCAGATCGTACCCGGCACTATCGAGCGCATCGGCGCCGATCTCGACCATCTCACCCTCGCTCGTACACATCCGCAGCCGCAGAATGTTGTGCACGGTGAGCCCGTACTTGAGGCAATGCACGCCCCCGGAATTCTCGGCCACGTTGCCGCCGATCGTGCAGGCGATCTGGCTCGACGGGTCCGGCGCGTAGTACAAGCCGTGGGGCGCCGCCGCCTCCGAGATGGCCAGATTGCGCACGCCGGGCTGTACGCGGGCGGTGCGCGCTAGCGGGTCGGTCTCGAGGATGCGCATGAAGCGGGCAAGCGACATGAGCACGCCGGCGCCATGCGGCAGCGCGCCGCCCGATAGACCCGTGCCGGCTCCGCGCGCAACTACCGGGACATTGCGCGCGCTGCACAGCCCGAGCGTGCGGCGCACTTCTTCCTCGTTCCGCGGCAGCACGACGATCGCGGGCAGCTGCTTGTAGGCGGAGAGCCCGTCGCACTCGTACGGCTTCAGGTCTTCGCGATCGAACAGGACAGCGTCGGCCGGCAGGAACTCGCTCAATGCGGCGAGCAGGCTCGCGCGTTCGGCCGCCGGCAGCACCCGGCCGTTGCCTGTGGACGGCAGCCGGTCGTTGCTTTCCACGCGATCGAGGGTCTGCACGATGGAGGACATCCGGAAGGGCTCTTACTCCCCTCTCCCTCCGGGAGAGGGGCAGGGGGTGAGGGAAGCAAGCAGGTGCCCGAAGTGACGCTACTTTCCAACCTCGTGGTTCGCCAGCCGCTCCAGCGCACGCACCATGCCGGAATGGTCCCACTGAGCCCCGCCGTTGGCGACGCACGCATTGAACAGCTCCTGCGCTGTCGCCGTGTTCGGCAGGCTCATGCCGAGCGCGCGCGCGCCCGATAGTGCGAGACCGAGGTCCTTCTGGTGCAGCTCGATGCGAAAGCCGGGATCGAAGGTGCGCTTGATCATGCGCTCGCCGTGCACTTCCAGCACGCGCGAAGCGGCGAACCCGCCCATCAGCGCCTGCCGCACCTTGGCCGGATCGGCGCCGGCCTTGGCGGCAAACAGCAGCGCTTCCGCAGCAGCCTCGATATTGAGCGCAACGATGATCTGGTTGGCGACCTTGCAGGTCTGACCGTCGCCGTTGCCGCCGACCAGCGTGATGTTCTTGCCTAGCTGCTCGAAGATCGGCTTGGCGCGGTCGAACGCGGCCTGCGGGCCGCCGACCATGATGGTGAGTGCCGCGTTCTTGGCACCCACTTCGCCGCCCGACACCGGCGCATCCAGGTAATCGCAGCCGAGCGCGTTGATGCGCCGGGCGAAGTCCTTGGTCGCGAGCGGCGAGATCGAGCTCATGTCGACGACGAGCTTGCCCTTGCTCAAGCCTTCGGACACGCCGTTGGGTCCGAACAGCACCTTCTCGACATCGGGCGTGTCCGGAACCATGAGGATGATGACGTCGGACTGCTGCGCAACTGCCTTGGGCGAGTCGCACGCCTTGCCGCCGGCCGCGGTCAGCTCGGAGGCCACGCCGCTGCGCGAGTTGAGGTACAGGGTATGCCCGCCCTTGATCAGATTCAGCGCCATGGGCTTGCCCATGATGCCCAGACCGATGAAGCCGATGCTGCTCATAGCCGTTCTCTCCAGCACACGATTCGATTCATTCTACGGCACTGCCTTGGGGCTTGTCCGCGCGTCGTGCGCACTATATGGCCGGCGCGCGCGGACACGGGATGGCGCAACCGATTCCCGGGATGGCGCAACCGATTCCCGGGATACCGAAGCGCGCCGCTGCGCCTACAATGAGGCGGTTTCATGGAGCGTCGGGATGCGCATCGTCGGAGTATTGCTGGCGGCAGGACAGGGGACGCGCTTCGGTGGTGACAAGCTGCTGGCAAGGCTTGCGGACGGTACGCCGGTGGGAGTGATGGCGGCGCGCAATCTCGCGGCGGCGCTGCACGAGGTGATCGCCGTCGTTCGGCCCGAAGATGTGCGGCTGGCGGAGCTTCTGGGTGCTGCCGGGATTGCCGTCGAGCCGTGCCCGAGCGCGTGGCAGGGCATGGGATCGAGCCTGGCGCATGCGGTGCGCGCCCGTGCGGACGCCGACGGCTGGATCGTCGCGCTGGCGGACATGCCCAAGGTACGGCCGGAGACGATTCGTGCGGTAGCCGGCGCGCTCGAAGACGGCGCGCCGCTCGTTGCACCGGTCCATCGCGGCGAGCGCGGTCATCCGGTCGGGTTCGCGGCCGCCTACGGTGCGCGGGTAGCGGCCCTTTCAGGGGACGCCGGCGCGCGCGAGATCCTGCGCGCCGAACGCGATCGGATCGTGCTCATCGAATGCGATGATCCCGGCGTGGTCGCCGACATCGACACCGTCCTGGACCTGGAACGATTCAAGACCGACCCGCCGCGGTCATGACGCCGGCGAGTAATGGGCTGCCCGCTCGTCCGGTCCGCGCTGCGCTCGTCGCCGCGCTGCGGCTTGCGCTGTTCCGTCCCGCCGACGCGGCCGCGTTCGCACCGCAGGCCCGCGTGCTGGCTGCGCTGGGGTTGCTCCATGTCGCGCTCGCGTTCGTTTTCCAGCTGGCGGGCGTCGGTCTCGACGGGCAGCTCAATCTGTACGCGCTTCCGCGCGCCCTGTTCCTGCTCGCGGCTGCGCTGTTGTGCGGCGTGGCGTGTGCCGAGTGCGCGAACGATTCCGGGCTCGCGCTGCGAATCGCGGTCGCTGCGACTGCGCTCGCCGTGGTCTTGTCGATACCGATCGGGTTGACCGGCCTGCTGTTCGAACGCGGCGGTCTCGATCGTGTGCGGCCGCAGCTCGGCCCGTATCTGTGGTACGGATTCCTGCTCTGGTGGGCGGCGGCTGTTTCGCTTGCGATTGCGCGCCTCGTGCGCGCGCCTGCGCTCGGGCGCATGCGCGCGGTCGCATACGGCCTGATTCTGCTGGTCGCGCCGGCCTACTGGATTCCCGCCGGGCCGCTCTGGAGCCGTGCCTATGACGGGGCATGGGACGCAGGCGCCGATCGAGGCCTCGTAGCCGAATCCGCCTTCTATGCGCAGCCGCGCCTGCTCGAGCAAGCGCTCGGCGCGCTGTCGCCCAGCCGGGTGGGGATCGACGATGTCTATGTCCTGACCGCCGCCCTGTATGCGTCGGAGGACGTATTCATGAAGGAGGTCGGGGTGATCGCCGAGCTTCTGGAACAGCGCTTCGATGCGCGCGGCCGAACGGTGCGTCTGGTCAACAATCGGGCGACGCTTACCCAATGGCCGATCGCGACGCTCACCAGCATTCGCGCGGCCCTGGCCGCGATCGGCCGGCGCATGGATGCGCAAGAGGACCTGCTCGTCCTGTACCTCACCTCGCACGGTTCCGAGAAGCACCGGCTCTCCGTCGACCTATGGCCGCTCCAGCTCTCCGAGATCGATCCTGCAGACCTGCGCAAGGCCCTGGACGATGCGGGCATCCGCTGGCGGGTGATCGTCATTTCGGCCTGCTATTCGGGCGGCTACATCGCGCCGCTGAAAGACGAGCGCACGCTCATCATCACGGCCGCAGCCGCAAGCCGACAATCGTTCGGCTGCGGATCGGCATCGGACTTCACCTATCTCGCCAAGGCGCTATTCGACGAAGAATTGCGCAGCTCGCTTTCGTTCGAGGACGCATTCGCCAACGCTCGGAAGACGATCGAGGCGCGTGAACGCGAACAGGGGTTCGTGCCTTCCGAGCCGCAGATCCACGTCGGCGCGGCGATTCGCGACAAGCTGCGCGCTCTGGAACAACGGCTCGCCGCGGCGGCGAACGCAGAGCCGGAGGCGACGGCGGCCGGGATCGACGGCAGCACGCCGGCCCACGAGCCGCAGGAGGGCAGCGGCCAGCCGCAGGAGGAAAGCGGCCAGCCGCAGGAGGAAAGCGGCCAGCCGCAGGAGGGCAGCGGCCGATCGCCGCTATAATCGATCCGTTCCCATCTCGAGGTCACGTCATGTCCCGTTTCATCGGAACTGAGTCCTATATTGCCACCGAAGACCTCATGATGGCCGTGAACGCGGCCATCACGCTCGAGCGTCCCTTGCTGGTGAAGGGCGAGCCGGGAACGGGCAAGACCATGCTGGCCGAGGAGGTCGCGAGGGCGTTGGACCGGCCGCTGTTCCAGTGGCACATCAAGTCAACGGCTAAGGCGCAGCAAGGCTTGTACGAGTACGACGCCGTGTCGCGCCTGCGCGATTCGCAGCTGGGCGATGCCAAGGTGCACGCCATCGCCAACTACATCGTCCCCGGAGTGCTGTGGCAGGCATTCGAATCGGATGTGCCGGCGATCGTGCTGATCGACGAGATCGACAAGGCCGACATCGAATTCCCCAACGACCTGCTGCGCGAGCTCGACCGCATGGAGTTCTACGTCTACGAGACCCAGCAGCTCGTGCGCGCCCGGCATCGGCCCACGGTGATCATCACCAGCAACAACGAGAAGGAGCTGCCAGACGCGTTCTTGCGCCGCTGCTTCTTTCACTATATCCGCTTCCCGGACAAGGAAACCATGGGGCGGATCGTCGACGTCCATTTCCCCAGCATCAAGAAGGAGCTGGTGCGGGAGGCGATGGAAGCGTTCTTCGGCATTCGCGAGGTGCCGGGATTGAAGAAGAAGCCGTCGACCTCGGAGCTGCTCGATTGGCTGAAGCTCCTGCTCGCCGAAGACATCCCGCCGGAGGCGCTGCACACCAGCGACACGCACAAGGTGGTGCCGCCGCTGCACGGCGCGCTGCTCAAGAACGAGCAGGACGTGCACCTGTTCGAGAAGCTCGTCTTCATGTCGCGCCGCAAGACCACTTGACCGCCGCCTCAGGGGGTCAGGTCTTGCTTGTTGCATCAGAGCCCGAGCTGCAAGAAAGGCCTGACCACGACGTGCAACAATCAAGACCTGACCCCGGCGGCGGCGCAGCGATGCAACATGCAAGACCTGACCCCAGAGACCTGACGTAACATGCAAGACGCCACCATGCTGTGACCCAATGCTGATCGATTTCTTTTTCACACTGAAGGAATTCGGCGTTCCGGTCTCGATCAAGGAGTTCCTGGTCCTGATCGAGGCGCTGAAGAAGCACGTCGCCTACTGCTCGGTCGACGACTTCTACTACCTCGCGCGCACCTCTCTGGTGAAGGACGAGAAGCACTTCGATAAGTACGACCGCGCGTTCGGCAAGTACTTCAAGGGCATCCTCGCGATTGACGGCATGGTGGCCGAGATCCCGGAGGAATGGCTGCGGCACATGGCCGACAAGTACCTTACCGACGAAGAGAAGAAGCTGATCGAGGCGCTCGGCGGCTGGGACAAGCTCATGGAGACGCTGAGAAAGCGCCTCGAGGAGCAGAAAGGCCGCCACCAGGGCGGCTCGAAGTGGATCGGGACCGCCGGCACCAGCCCCTTCGGCGCCTACGGCTACAACCCGGAAGGCATCCGCATCGGTCAGAAGGAATCGCGCAACCGCCGCGCGGTGAAGGTCTGGGATGCGCGCGAGTACAAGAACTACGACGATCAAGTCGAAATCGGCATCCGCAACATCAAGGTGGCGCTGCGGCGGCTGCGCAAGTTCGCCCGCGAAGGGGCGCCCGACGAGCTCGATCTCGACGATACCATCCGCTCCACTGCCCGCAATGCCGGCTGGCTCGATCTCAAGATGGTGCCCGAGCGGCACAATGCGGTGAAGGTGTTGCTGTTCCTCGATGTCGGCGGCTCGATGGACGATCACGTCAAGGTGTGCGAGGAGCTGTTCTCGGCCGCGCGCACCGAGTTCAAGCACCTCGAGTACTACTACTTCCACAACTTCCTGTACGAGCGGGTGTGGAAGGACAACCGGCGCCGTTTCAACGAAAAGATCGCGACCTGGGATGTGCTGCACAAGTACGGCCACGACTACAAGCTCGTGTTCGTGGGCGACGCCACCATGAGCCCGTACGAAATCACCTATCCCGGGGGCAGCGTCGAGCACACCAATCCGGAGGCCGGCGCGCTCTGGCTGGAGCGCATGCTCGGCGTGTACGAGCATGCCGTCTGGATCAACCCGCAGCCCGAGGCGCACTGGCCCTACCACGAATCGATCGAGATCACGCGTCAGCTGATGGGCGGGCGCATGTATGCGCTCACGATCGACGGACTGGACCGCGCGATGCGCGCACTTAGCAAGTAGAACTAGTGCATCCGGCTGCCGTCGCGCGCGGTGGCCGCGGCCGCCGGCAGGGTGAAGTGGAAGGCGGCGCCCCGGCCCGGCGCCGACTCGGCCCGTATGGCTCCGCCATGGCGCTCGACGATACGCTTGGCGGTCGCTAAGCCGATTCCGGTGCCGGGAAAGTCGCTCTCGCGATGCAGGCGCTGAAACGGCGTGAACAGCCGCTCGCCCTGCGAGGGGTCGAAGCCGACGCCGTTGTCGCGCACCGTCAGCTGCAACATGCCCGAGGCTGCGTCGGTTCGCGTGAGCTCGATGCGAGGCTCTAGCGTGCGCGCAGTGAATTTCCACGCGTTGCCCAGCAGGTTCTCCAGCAGGCTGTGCACCAGGTAGCGATCGGCGCTGGCGATGATGCCCGGCTCGATCACGACTGCGACTTCCCGGTCGGGCGCATGACGTGCAAGCTCCTCGACGCATTCGCGTGCGATTGCGCTCACGTCCACGGGCTGGGCATTGACCTCGAAGCGCGCGATCCGCGCGAGCATGATCAGCGCCTCGATCAATTCGGACATGCGCATGGTACCGGCGCGGATGCGCTCCACGCAGCGCTGCCCATCGGCATCCAGGCGCTCGCCCTGAGTTTCCTGCAGGATCGCAGCGAAGCCTTCGATGCTGCGCAGCGGAGCGCGCAGGTCGTGCGACACCGAGTAGGAGAACGCTTCCAGCTCCCGGTTGGCACGCTCCAGGGCGGACGTGCGGGCGCGAACGCGCTGCTCCAGCTCTTCGTTCAATTGCTGCAGCCGCGCCTCGATGCGCTTGCGCTCGGTCACGTCCAGACCGGTTCCCCGGTAGCCCTGGTAGTGCCCGCGCGCATCGGTGCGCGGAACGCCGCTTATGCGCTGCCATGCCGGTGTGCCGTCCGGTCGCACCATCATGTGCTCGAGCCCGCGAAACGGCTTGTGCGACCGGATCTGTTCGCAGAACCAGGATGCCAGACGCTCGCGTTCTTCGGGCGGCATCAGCTCGGTCGGGCTGTGACCCAGCAGCTGGGCCTCGGGATAGCCCATGATCTCCTCGGCCCGCTTGGAAACATAAACGTAGCGGCCGTTCGCATCGGTCTCCCAGATGAACTCGCCAGTCGCGTCCACTACGTCGCGGAAACGCTGCTCGCTTTCGCGCAGCGCGCTTTCGGCGGCATGGCGGGCGAGCGCCATCTGGATGGAGGCATGCAGCGCTCGCTCGTCGACGGGCTTCAGCAGAAAGCCGAACGGCAGGGTCTGCTCCGCGCGCGCGAGCGTGCTGTCCTCCGAATAAGCGGTGAGGAAGATGACCGGAATGTGCAGCGTCTCGTGCAGGGCGCGCGCGGCCTCGATGCCGTCGATCGCGCCTTCCAGGTGGATGTCCATGAGGACGATGTCGGGCAGCTGCTCCCTGGCGGTCTGCAACGCCTGCTCGCCGCTCGGTACGGTGCCCGCAACGGTATAGCCGAGCGAGGACAGGCGCACTTTCAGGTCGAGCGCGACGATGCGCTCGTCCTCCACCACCAGGACGCTGGCTGTCGTCATGTCGAAGCACCTATGGTTTCGATCGGAAAACGCAGCTCGAAGCGGGCGCCGGAACCACGCTCCACGCTCAGCGTTCCACCAACCTGTTCGGCGAGCAGGGGTATGAGTTGCATTCCCAGCGATTCGCTGCGTTCGATGTCGAGATCCTCGGGCAGCCCGCACCCCGTGTCCGAGACGCGCAGCCTGGCAAGGCTGTCGGCTTCGCGTCGCAGTTCGATTCGTATGCGCCCGGTACGTTCTCCCGGGAAGGCATGCTTGAAGGCGTTGGTGACGAGCTCGTTGACCAGCAGTCCGCACGGCACGGCGCGCTGTACATCGAGCTCGACGTCGTCCGCCTCGACTTCCAATTCTATGCGACTGCGCCCGTAGGTGCTCGACAACAGGTCGCCGAGCCGGCGCAGATACGGTCCGAGCTGCACCAGCGACCAGTCGCGCCGCTCGAACAACAGCTGGTGGATGAGCGCCATCGCCTGGACACGGTCCCGGCTCTCGGCGATCAAGGCGCGCACCGCGGGATCGCGTGCGCGCCCGGCCTGCAGGTTGAGCAGGCTGGTGATCACCTGCAGGTTGTTCTTCACGCGATGATGGATTTCGTTCAACAGAACGGTCTTCTCCGTGAGGGCGGCGCCGATCTGCTCCTGTGCCCGCTTGCGCTCGGTGATGTCGATCACGCTCGCAAGGATGAATGCGCCCTCGGTGGTGCGGATCGGATTGAGACCGATTTCGATCGGAATCTCGGTGCCGTCGCGGCGCAGCCCGTAGAGATCGCCGCCCGTTCCTATCGGGCGCACGCGTGGCGCATCGAGGTATCCGCCTCGCAGGCGCGAGTGCTCGGTTCCGAAGCGTTCCGGAACGAGCGTCTCGATCGGCTTGCCGACCAGCCCCACGCGCTCGTAGCCGAACAGGCGTTCCGCTTCCGCGTTGAGCAGCACGATCTTGCCAGCCTGATCGACCATGATCATGGCGTTGGGCGCATACTCGACCAGCAAGCGGAAGCGCTCTTCGCTCGCCCGCAATGCCTGCTCGGTACGCTTGCGCTCGGTGATGTCGATGATCGAGGCGAGCACGAAGTTGCCCACTCGGGTAGCGATCGGATTGAGCCCGATCTCGATCGGCACTTCAACGCCATCGCGGCGCAAGCCGAAAAGATCCCGCCCCGCTCCCATGCGACGCGTCTCCGGCGCGCGCATGTAGGCGCCGCGCACCGCACGGTGCATCGCGCGCTCGTTGTGCGCAAGCAGAACTTCGATCGATTGCCCGAGCAGCTCCGAGCGCTGGTAGCCGAACAGCCGTTCGGCCTGGGAGTTGAGCAGCTGGATCGCGCCGCCGGCGTCGACCATGATCATGGCATTGGGCGCCGCTTCCACCACCAGGCGAAAACGGGCATCGCTGTCGTCGGCAACGTCGGCAGCCATAGCCTGGATGCGGCCCGTCGAGTCGCCCGAGGATGGCGTCGTTGAATGCGGCGGCAGTGGCGACGGATCGCGGGCGCCTGCAGGCTGCGCCGGCCGCGTGCGGCGCAGCTCGGGATGGGAAACAAGATAGAAGGCGGTCGCGAACACCGCCACCGACAGAGCCGCAATGCACGCGTACAGCGCCTGCAGGCGCAGCGCAGGCGGAACGAACACCAGCACCACCCACGCGGCCAGCACCGCGATCGGTCCGATGGCGATCCAAGGGCCCGCGCGGCCCGCCCGCGCTTCGTTCTCCACGCGGCCCGTCCGCGCTTCGTTCTTCCTGCGGCTGCGAGCGCTAGCCGCCATGGCGTGCACCCGGCCGGTTGCGGTTGCGCTCGGATTGCCCTGGGCGAACGCGGCGATCTAGCGCGCTGCCTTGCGCGGATCGCCGCTTGCGGGCGGTGCGACCTTCAGCACTTCGTCGATGGTGGTCACGCCGGCCGCGATCTTGGCTGCGCCGCTGATGCGAAGGGGTTTCATCGCCTCTTTGTAGCACTGTTCGGTGAGCGCCTGCAGGTCGGTCTCGGTGGTCACCAGGCGGCGCAGCACCGGCGTCATGGTGAGCATTTCGTAGAGACCGACGCGTCCCATGTACCCGGTCATGCGGCACTCGAGGCACCCCTTGGCGTAATACACCGTCGCCGGCTTGTTCGCCTTCCAGGGCGTCACCAGCATGTCCCAGGCTTCGTCCTTGAGCTCGCCGGCTTGCTTGCAATGCGGGCACAACGTGCGCACGAGGCGCTGCGCCATCACGCCGTTGAGCGTCGAGTTTAGCAGGTAATACGGCACGCCCAGATCGAGCAGCCGCGAGATTGCCGAAGGCGCGTCGTTGGTATGCAGCGTGGAGAGCACCAGGTGTCCCGTGAGCGCGGCCTGAACGGCCATTTCCGCGGTCTCGAGGTCGCGGACCTCGCCCACCATGATGATGTCGGGGTCCTGCCGCAGCAGCGTTCGGACCCCGGCGGCGAACGACAGATCGATGCCCTGCACGACCTGCATCTGGTTGAAGGCCGGTTCCACCATCTCGATGGGGTCCTCCACCGTGCAGACGTTCACTTCCGGAGTGGCCAGGGATTTCAGCGTCGAATAAAGCGTGGTGGTCTTGCCCGATCCGGTCGGTCCGGTCACGAGCACGATGCCGTTGGGCATGCTCACCATCGCGTTCCAGCGCCGCGAGTCCTCGTCGGAGAAGCCCAGCTCGGAGAAGTCGCGCACGAGCACTTCCGGGTCGAACACCCGCATGACGAGCTTCTCCCCGAACGCGGTGGGCATGGTGGAAAGGCGCAGCTCGACCTCGTTGCCTTCCGGGGTCTGGGTCTTCACGCGCCCGTCCTGCGGCCGGCGCTTCTCCACCACGTCCATGCGCCCCAGCACCTTGATGCGGCTCACCATGGCGGCCATGACCGGAGTGGGAATCTGGTAGACCTGATGCATCACGCCGTCGATGCGGAAGCGCACGTTGCCTGAATCGCGCCGCGGCTCGATGTGGATGTCGCTCGCCCGCTGATCGAACGCGTACTGCAGCAGCCAGTCGCAGATGTGCACGATGTGCTGGTCGTTGGCGTCGAGCTTGCCGCTGCGGCCGAGCTGGACCAGCTGCTCGAAATTCGCGATCTGGCTGTAGGCGCCCTTGTCCTGCTCGGTGGCGATCTTCACCGAGCGCGCGAGGTTGTAGAACTCGACGATATAGCCGGTGATGTCGAGCGGGTTGGCGATGACGCGCTTGATCTCCTTGCGCAGGATGTGAATGAGCTGAGGCTCCCATTCGCGCACGTAAGGCTCGCAGGTCGCGATCACCACCCGGGTTGGCGTCACCTCCACGGGCAGGATCTTGAAGCGCGTGGCATAGGCGTTCGACATCACCTTGGTGACCGTGGCGAAGTCGATCTTGAACGGATCGATGTGCAGGTAGGGCAGCTGCACCCGCTCGGCGAGCCATTGGGTCAGGCCCTCCACCGTCAGCGTTTTCTTGGGATTGTGCGCATCGCGCCACTTCTGGTCGGCCACCACCACCAGCGGGTGCGTGTCGCTGCGCGCAAGCCGCCGGTCCCGCAGCAGCTTCTCCCCGACTTCCTTCGCCACCAGCCCATCGGCGACGAGGTCTTTCACGACGGCATCGAGGCTCAGAAGGCGTTCCGGGGCAGGATTATGCGCAGTTGCGCTTTGCATTCGGACCTCGCGATTCAGGCTTTGTGGCCGGCACATCAGGGGATGCAGGATGGCACGAGCAGGCAGGTTCGGCAATCGAGCACGGCAGGAAGATAAACGCGGCAGGAACAGAAACGGCGCAAACGCATCCCGACTGAAGCGGCATCCTCTCCGACGCACCAATGATGTGCGCTAAACGGGGCCCAGGCACCACATAAGTGCGGCAACTGCCCTAGCCGCGCCGAATCGACGACATAAGCCTATGAAAAGCCGGGATTCTACTTGTTTGGAACAACGCTTGCTTGCCGCCCTTTCCAATTCGATTGCCAGGGGAGGGGCTGATGGAAGCGCTGAAGGTTTCGACCGACGTACTGTTCATCCTGTTAGGCGCCATCATGGTGCTCGCCATGCACGCCGGCTTCGCGTTTCTCGAGCTCGGTACGGTGCGGGCGAAAAATCAGGTCAACGCGCTGGTGAAGATCATGTGCGATTTCGCCATGTCGAGCCTGGCCTACTTCTTCATCGGCTATGCGCTCGCCTACGGCGTGAACTTCTTCGCCGGCGCCGAACAGCTCGCGCAACGCAGCGGTTACGACCTGGTGAAGTTCTTCTTCCTGCTCACGTTCGCTGCCGCGGTGCCCGCCATCATCTCCGGCGGCATCGCCGAGCGCGCCCGCTTCTATCCGCAGCTTGCCGCGACGTTCCTGATCGTCGGCTTCGTGTATCCGTTGTTCGAGGGCATCGCCTGGAACCAGCAGTTCGGCGTGCAGGGCTGGATCAAGGCGACCTTCGGCGCGGAGTTCCACGATTTCGCCGGTTCGGTGGTCGTGCATGCCATGGGCGGCTGGATTGCCTTCATGGCGGTCATCCTGCTCGGCGCGCGCAACGGCCGCTATGGCCGGGACGGGCGCGTGACTGCCCAGCCGCCTTCGAGCATTCCGTTTCTCGCGCTCGGCGCCTGGATCCTGTCGATCGGCTGGTTCGGATTCAACGTGATGTCGGCCCAGACCATCGACAAGATCAGCGGCCTGGTGGCGGTCAACTCGCTCATGGCGATGGCGGGCGGGATTCTGGTCGCCATGGTTGTCGGTCGCAACGACCCTGGTTTCGTCCACAACGGTCCGCTGGCCGGATTGGTGGCCATCTGCGCCGGCTCGGACTTGATGCACCCGATCGGCGCGCTTGTCACCGGCGGCATCGCGGGCGCGCTGTTCGTGTGGATGTTCACCGCCACCCAGAATCGCATGCGCGTCGACGACGTGCTGGGCGTATGGCCCCTGCATGGCTTGTGCGGCGCCTGGGGCGGAATCGCGTGCGGCATCTTCGGCTCCAAGGCGCTCGGCGGCCTGGGCGGGGTCACGTTCATGTCGCAGCTGGTGGGGACGGTGCTCGGGGTCGCAGTCGCGGTGATCGGCGGTGCGATCGTGTATGGACTGTTGAAGGCGATCGTGGGCATACGGCTTACGTCCGAACAGGAATTCGACGGCACCGACTTGTCGGTGCACCACTTCACCACGGCGCAGGAGGTTGATGGGCGCTTGTAAACCACACCCCTTGCAGGGCGCGCATCGGCATGCAGGCCGATGCCGTTCGCTCGGCGCGGACCGCCTCGTATAGCTTCGGCGCAGGCTCGACGATCTGCGCCCGGCGGTTGGCGTCGACTCGCTTTGCGGTCGATCCCCACTTCGTGGGGCCCCTCGCCCGGGAAGCTCGCGCCGCTATGGTCCGCGAATTCCCGGGCGCACCCCCGTCGGCTGTGCCGACAACCCTCCTCCTGAGAGGAGGGGACAACGATATCAACCGTCAGCTTCGCCGGCACCCCGCCGTGAGAAGCGGCGAGGCTTGCAGCGTTCCCCTCCTTGCCAAGGAGGGGCTGGACGCGACAACGTCGCGGACGGAGTGGTCCAAGGAACTCAGCCGAACCGCACCGTCCCCGCCATCGCGATTGCTCCCTTCTCGTTCGGGGTCCAGACCTCGGCGTTCGATCCATCGGCAGAGGGGTTGGCGTTGATCGTGAACGTCTCGGTATGGAACACGGGGCTCATCGCGCGATAGTCGAAATGCGCGACCGGACGCAGGCTATGGCGCCGGCATAGATCGAGCAGCAGCGTGGCCTGCAACGGGCCGTGCACGACCAGCGCCGGGTAATGTTCTTCGCCGGTCGCATACGGCAGGTCGTAGTGGATGCGATGGCCGTTGAAGGTCAGCGCCGAGAAGCGGAACAGCAGCACCGGATCGGCGGTGAGCGACCGTCGCCAGGCAGCCGACTCGGGCGCGGGCTTGCCGGAGGCCGGCGCCTCGCCCGGCCGGGCGGCTTCCCGGAAGACGATGTCGTGCTCGTCGATCGCTGCGACTTCGCCCGAGCCGTAGATGGTGTGGCGCGCGGTGAGGAACACCAGCGTCCCGCTGCGGCCTTGCTTGGGCTCGATGGAGACGATCTCGGACTCGCGCCGCACGGGCTCGCCCATGATGAGCGGCCGCCGAAACTCCATGCGCCCTCCCGCCCACATGCGCCGCGGCAACGGCAGCGGCGGCAGAAAACCGCCGCGCTGCGGATGGCCGTCGGGTCCGATCCCGGATTGGCGTCGTGCCTCGAGGAAGTAGAACCAATGCCAGCCGAGCGGGATTGGTTCGCCGCGTTGCGGCGTCGGCTCGTCGCGATCGAGCGAGGCGGTCATCGCCTTCACCGGCCACGCCGTGATTTCGTCTTCCGCCGAATCCTTGCGGCCCAGCCAGGTCCGGAATTGGTTCAGATCGGTTGTGTCAGTGCTCATGGTGTGCATCACGCCGTCCGTTCCGAGCAGCTCCACCCGCGCGGCATGTCCCAGCGCCGGGTACTTTTCCGGCAGCGCGTAGCACACGCCCAGATTGACCGCGGCCCCATCGTCGTAGCGCAGGATCGCCCAGGTGAGATCGTCTGTGGCGTGCCCGGCCGCGGCGAGCACGCCACGGCTACCGACCGCCGTCACTTCGGTGAGGCGCCGGCCCTCAAAGAACCAATTCATCAGATCGACGTAGTAGGTGAGCGCATCGACCACCGGCGTCGCGTGCGGATTGCGCGCGAGCATGGCGAGCGCCTGCGAGCGCGAGTTGTAGACGCGCGCCTGGGCGCCGATCAGCCGGCCCATGCGCCCGCGCACGATCTGTTCCTTCGCGACCTGATAGCGCTTGCGAAAGCGCCGGCTGTAGCCGACGCGCAAATCCCCGCGGGCGGCATCGCACGCGGCGAGGATGCGATCGGCATCGGCGAGGGTGAGCGCGATCGGCTTCTCCACCAGCACGGCCTTGCCCGCGGCGAGCGCCTGCAGCACCGCCTCGACGTGCTCGCCTTCGCTGGTGGAGACGACCACGGCGTTCACTTCGGGATGCGAGATGATCTCGAGATTGTCCGCCGACCAGGCGTCGGCCGAGACGGTTTCGGCGAGCTTGCGCGCCTTCGCGGTCTCGATGTCCGAAACCGCGACGAAGCGCACGGCCGGGTGCTCGGCGGCGATGCGTGCGCGCAGCGAGCCGATGCGTCCGGAGCCGACGATGGCAAGCCCGATGGTCTTGCTCTGCTTCACGGCCGTTCGATCCGTGCGCGCGAGCCGTTGACGCGGCGCGTGCCACTTCTTGCTGCCGCGCGCGTGGCGGACGAGCGTGTGCCGGACGAGCTCGTAGGCCGAGCGGACGCGCCGGAACGCTTGCGGACAGGCGGTTCCGTTTCGGCAGCACTTTCCACCGGCTTGTCCGCGCGCGGCAGCAAGACCATCTGGGTCTGAGTCACGACCGCGACCATGCGCCCATCGGCATTGCGCACCGTCGTCTGCCATACCATCGTGGTGCGGCCGATGTGCAGCGGGACGGATACCGCGTGCAGCAGCGGTGCTTCGCCGGCCGCAAAAAAATTGGTTTTCGATTCGAGCGTGGTCGTGCGGGCACCGGGCGGCAGATTGGCGACGGTACCGCGGGCGCCGAGCAGATCGGCGAAGGTCATGATGACGCCGCCGGCGACGCGTCCGCCGCGGTTCATGTGCTGGGGCTTGACCGGCAGCTCGGCGCGGATGCGGCTGCGAGTGATGCCGAGCAGGCGAATGCCCAGCAGCTGCGCGATCGGATGGTTCGCGAATACGTCTTCCAGCGGCGCAAGCCGCTTCGACTGCGCGCGGCTCATGTTTCCAGCGGCAGCCGCACCGGCTTGCCGGTCGCGACCGCGCGCTCGATCGCGATGGTGGTCTCGAGGTTCACGCGCGCCTGCTCGGGGGTCGTATGCGCCGTCGGATTGCCGGTGACCAGGTGATCGAGCCAGGCCCGCGTCTCGTTGCCGAGCGGACCCCAGAAGTCGCCCAGCGCCCAGTCGCCGGCGGTGTTGCTGCCGAGAAACGCCATGTTGACCTGGTCTGTTCCTTGGCGCGCAGAAAGCATTCCTTGAAGCGGCGGCTGTAGCCGACCCGCAACGTGCCACCGGTCTGCCGCAATGTGCCCAGGATGTCGTCGGCATCGGCGAGCGAGAGCGCGATCGGCTTTTCGACCAGGACCGCCTTGCCGAGCTCGAGCGCCTTGCGCACCGCGGGCGCGTGCTGCCCCTCCGGGGTGGAGACGAACACAGCATTGACTTCCGGGCGCGCGATCGCTTCGTCGTTGTCGGCGCAGTGATAGGCCGCCCCGGTCTGCTGCGCGAGATTGCGCGCGCGTTCCGGATCAGCATCGGAGATCGCGATGAAGCGCACCGACGGGTGCTTCGCCGCGAGCCTCGCGCGCAACGTGCCGATGCGTCCCGCGCCGATCACGGCAACGCCGAGTTCCTTGTTCAATGGCCGGCTCCTTGGTGTTGCAATCGAGGTTCGAGGCTAGCGAAGCATGCGCGCGCAAGCGGCGCTGGAAAAGTATGCGCGCGCAAGCGGCGCTGGAGCATAGCGCGTCCGCGCGAGGGGCGGCAAGTTGAGCGCCGACTGAGCGGGCGCGGCTCGCGTGCTGAGCGTCAGAACAGCAACGCGCAGCGGTGAGACGGCCTCGCGACGGGTTATCGTCCGCAGGGCCAGGACGCGGGGGAGCGGGCGCCGGCTGCGCCTGGCGCTTGCGCCGGCTCCGGGCAGAACGCGCGTTCCGCCACCGGGCTCGCATACATCGCGCGAGCGCTATGACCGACATTCGGAATCTCCACCAGCTGCCAGCCGAAGCGCCAGCCGCGGTCGTGCGCCATCGCGGCGGCGGACTGAAAGACATGCGTGCCGCGCGCATAGCGATGCACGCCCTGCCGTTTCGCTCCGGCGGTTTGCGAGAGATCGATCGAGCCCGTGTCCGCGGTGCCCAGGACCACGGTAACCGGCTGCGCCAGATAGCGCTCGAGCGCGCGCTCGTTGCCGATCTCGGCGGGCAGGCGGCCGAAGCCATAGGGAAAAGGCTCGGCAAGTGTCGGCGCCACCCAGGACGACGGATTGGCGATGATGATGCGCGCCGCGGGCAACGGCGCGAACGCGGTCATGCGCGCGAGGAACTGGGCGCCGGCCGAGTGACCGATGAGGACGTAGGGCAGGTCGGGTGCGCCCTCGTGGGCGCGCACGGCGTCGATGACGGCACGCAAAACTTCGCCGGTCCATTGTTCGGGCGGTTGCGCGCTGAACGCCCCCGTTTCGGCGTTCCTGCGAACGATCCCGGCGCGCTGATAACGCCAGGTCGGGAAGCGCTCGCGATCGAAATACGGCACGATCAAAAGCGCCCCGAAGCGCTCGGCGAGGCCGCGCGTGTGGTCGCGATAGCCGGTGGCGTTTCGCCCCAGGCCGTGCAGCGAGACGATCATGCCCTCGCCGCGGTAAGACGGCGGCTTGTAGACGGAGAGCTCGATCGATGTGCCGGCCGCTTCGACGTCCGTGTCGCTGTCGCCCGGTGCGTAGGCGGCCGCCGCACCGAGCGCAACGACCAACACCAAGCCGCCCAGCAGGCGAGCGGCCAGGCGGGCGTGTGATGGGCGGCTGGGCATGTTCAGAAGAAGGCCTGGATGCCGGTTTGCGCGCGCCCCAGGATCAACGCGTGCACGTCGTGCGTGCCTTCGTAGGTGTTCACCGCTTCCAGGTTCATGACGTGGCGGATGACGTGGTATTCGTCCGAGATGCCGTTGCCGCCGTGCATGTCGCGCGCCATGCGGGCGATATCGAGCGCCTTGCCGGCGGCGTTGCGCTTCACGATCGACATCATCTCCGGCGACCAGCGGCCCGAGTCCAGCAACCTTCCGACGCGCAACGCCGCCTGCAGCCCGAGCGCGATCTCGGTCTGCATGTTGACAAGCTTCAACTGGATGAGCTGGTTGGCCGCAAGTGGCCGGCCGAACTGCTTGCGCTCCAGCGTGTATTCACGCGCGGCGTGCCAGCAGAACTCGGCCGCGCCCATCGCACCCCAGGCGATGCCGTAGCGCGCCTTGTTCAGGCAGCCGAACGGGCCTGCCAGGCCGGAGACGTTCGGCAGCAGGTTCTCCGCCGGCACGAACACGTCATCCATGACTACCTCGCCGGTGATCGAGACCCGCAGGCTGAACTTGCCCTCGATCTTGGGCGTGGACAGCCCCTTCATGCCTTTTTCCAGAATGTAGCCGCGGATCTTGCCGGCATCGTCCTTGGCCCAGATCACGAACACGTCGGCGATCGGTGCGTGCGTGATCCAGATCTTCGAGCCGTTCACGACGTAGCCGCCATCCACCGAGCGCGCGCGGGTCTGCATGCCGCCCGGATCCGAGCCGTTGTCGGGCTCGGTCAAACCGAAGCAACCGACCCACTCGCCGCTTGCGAGTCTGGGCAGATACTTCTGCCGCTGCGCTTCGCTGCCATAAGCGTAGATCGGAAACATCACCAGACTCGACTGCACGCCGGAAGCCGAGCGGTAGGCGCTGTCGACGCGCTCCATTTCGCGCGCGATGAGGCCGTAGCAGACGTGATTCACGCCCGCGCAGCCGTAGCCCTCGATCGTGGGGCCGAGAAAGCCCAGTGCCCCCATCTCGTTCAGGATTTCGCGATCGAAGCGCTCGTGGCGGTGCGAATCGCGCACCCGCGGCATCAGCTTTTCCTGGCAATAGGCGCGGGCGCTGTCGCGCACCATGCGCTCGTCGTCTTCGAGCTGCTCGTCGAGCAGGAACGGATCGTCCCAGCGAAACGCGGGCAGCGCCGCATCGGTAGCGTTCATGGGTCCCTCGGAAGGTGCTTGCGCACGGCGGTGATGGTCACGGACCGGGCTGCGACGGCGTTCGCGGCATCGGCTGGATCGTGCCGATGTGAAAGCCGAACGCGCCCTTGCGCTTGTCGTTGAAGTAATGGTTCAGCGTGTTGCGTACGGTGGCGAACGCGATGTCGTCCCACGGCACGTCGCTCTCGTGGCACAGCTTGAGCTCCAGCGTCTCGGCGCCGGCGGAGAAATCGAGGTCGAGCAGGCGCGCCCGGAACAGCATGTAGACCTGGCTGATGTGCGGGATGTTGTAGAGCGCGAACAGCTCGCCCACTTCCACACGGGCATTGGCCTCTTCCAGCGTCTCGCGCTGGGCACCCTCGCTGGTGGTCTCGCCGTTTTCCATGAACCCGGCCGGCACCGTCCACAGCCCCCGCCGCGGTTCGATGGCGCGCCGGCAGAGCAGGATGCGGTCCTCCCATTCGGGGATGCAGCCGACCACGATCTTCGGGTTCTGGTAGTGAATCGTGCCGCAGGCGTCGCAGACGTGCCGCGGCAAGGTGTCGCCGGCGGGGACGCGGACCACGACACGAGTGCCGCAATTTGAGCAGAAGTTCATGAGGAAGGCAGGGGAGCGGGACGATTCTATACGCTCGGCTGCGAGGGGCAAAGTTCGGTCGTGGGTACGCTTCTTGGACCACCCCGTCCGCGACACTGTCGCGTCCAGCCCCGCCTCGACGAGGAGGGGAAAAAGTCGCGTGCTATGATCGATCGCATGCGACCTTCGCACGTGCGAGCGGTCCTCGAGCGCGAGTTCGCCGCCGCGGCCGACGGCATTCACACACCCGTCATGCTTTGGGGCCCACCAGGAGTGGGCAAGTCGCGAATCGCCGCCGCCGTCGCAGAACACCATGGCGTGCCGCTGGTCGACATCCGGCTGTCGCAGATGGAGCCGACCGATTTGCGCGGCATTCCGTATCGGCAGGCCGATCGGGTGCTCTGGTCGGTGCCCGCGCTGCTGCCCGATCGCGAGCGGCATGGGCCGCGTGGCATCCTGTTCCTGGACGAGATCACCTCCGCCCCGCCGACAGTCACCGCTGCGGCCTATCAGCTCATCCTCGACCGCCGTCTGGGCGAATATGCCGTGCCGCCCGGCTGGGCGCTGTTCGCTGCCGGCAACCGGCATGGCGATCGCGGCGTGAGCTATGTCATGCCGGCGCCGCTCGCCAACCGCTTCACGCACTACGAGATCGAGCCTCAGCTCGACGACTGGGTGCAGTGGGCACACGATGCCGGAATCGACCCGCGCATCATCGCTTTCTTGCGCTTCCGCCCCGACCTGCTGTTCCAGTTCGATTCGGCACGCGCCTCGGCGGCTTTTCCGAGCCCGCGTTCCTGGGAGTACGCCGATCGCGCGCTGAGGAAGTTCCGCGACTGCCCGCAGCTCATGCTCGATGCGTTGCAGGCCTGCGTCGGCGCCGCGGCCGGCATCGAGCTCACGGCGTTCATCGAGCACATGTTCGCCATGCCGGACATCGAGGCGATCGCGACCGGCCGCTGCTCGGACGTGCCGCTGGGGCTGGACCTGCAGTACGGCGTGGCTGCGGCGCTCGTTCGCCGCGCCCAGGCAGCTTGCGCGAGCGGCGACGCCGATGCCGTGGTCGGCAACATCCTGCGCTACGCGCGCGAGCTTCCGCAACGCGAGCTGGGCGTGATGCTGGTCACCGATCTGCACCGCTCGATCGGGAAGCCCTTGTACGCGCTGCCCGAGTTCGCCGAGTGGGCGCACAGCGTGAGCGACCTGCTGCTGCACGAGCCTGACGGAGGCGGTAGCGCCGGCACAAGCGCACAGCTATGACCGACGTGGGCCGCGACCCGGCGCAAGCGCAGCTCGCCGCCGCGCGCGCTCGGCTCATTCTCGACAAGCCCTTCATCGGCGTGCTGCTGCTGCATCTTCCGTTCGAGGCGGCCGGCTGGTGCGAGACGGTGGCGACCGATGCCCGCCGCATCTACTACAGCCCGGACTACATCCAGCGCCTGGATGCACGCCAGACGCAATTCGTGCTCGCCCACCAGGCGCTGCACTGCGCGCTGGGGCATTTTGCGCGCCGCGGACATCGGCTGCGCGAGCCCTGGGATGCCGCCTGCGACTACGCGGTCAACCTGTTGCTGGTCGAGGAAGGCTTGCCGCCTGTTCTGGGCGCGCTGGTCGATGCGCGCTTTCGCGGGCTGAGCGCCGAAGAGATCTATCCGTTGCTTGCTGCGCATGGGTCGGAGCGTGCGTTCGATACGCATCTGTTCGATGCGACCGCTGCGCGCGGCATCGCCCTCGTCGGCCAAGGCGCCGAGGACGCGGCATCAGGCGATGCGTCCGATGGGGTTGCCGCCGAAGGCACGAGTACAGCGCTCGACAGCGACGCAGCGCCACAGTCGCGCCGTAATCGCGGCGGCGGTGGCGAGACGCAGGCGCCCCTGCTGCCCGAGGACGATCTGGCGCGCCGCTGGCAGATGCGCTTCGCGCTCGCCGCGCAGCAAGCGCGGCATGCCGGCCGCTTGAGCGCTTCCTGGCAGCGCCTGCTGTCGGTTGCCTTGGAACCGCCGCTGCCGTGGCGCGCACTGCTCGCCCGCTTCCTCGCCGCCCGCGCGCAGGAGGACTACACCTTCCAGCGGCCGCCGCGGCGCGAGTCGGACATCTTTTTGCCGCGCCTTCGCTCGGAATCGATGGAGGTGCACGCCGTGCTCGACACCAGCGGCTCGATCGGCGATACGGAGTTGTCCGCATTCGCCGCCGAAATCGATGCCTTGAAAGGGCAGGTGCGCGCTCGGGTAACGGTGCATGCCTGCGATCGGGCGCTCGCGGCCGACGGGCCGTGGACGTTCGAGCCGTGGCAGCCGATCGTCCTGCCCGATCGCCTGTCGGGCGCAGGCGGCACCGACTTCCGGCCCGTGTTCGAGTGGCTGCAAACCAGCGCGGCGAACCCCGATGCGCTGGTCTACTTCACCGACGCTTGCGGCGAGTTTCCCGGACAGCCCCCGCCATATCCCGTTCTGTGGCTGGTAAAGGGCAATGCCGAGGTACCCTGGGGCGAGCGGATCGCGTTCAACTAGCTCGGCTCGGCCGATGTGGCTGCATCGGTAGAGAACGGGCTGTGTTCGTTCAGTTCGTCCACGTACTCGCCGATGCCGCGGGTTTCGCGCGCGAGATACTGGCCGATCGCATGCCTGAATTCGGCATGCGCCACCCAGTGCGCCGAGACGGTCTCGACCGGCATCAGGCCGCGCGCCATCTTGTGCTCGCCCTGCGCGCCGCCCTCGAAGCGGCCGATGCCGTGCGCGATGCAGTATTCGATGGTCTGGTAGTAGCAACACTCGAAATGCAGCAGCGGGACGTGCGCCACCGCGCCCCAGTTGCGGCCGTACAGCACCTCGTTTCCGATCACGATGTTGAAGGTTGCCGCAACCGGTTTGCCGTCGCGCGAGGCCTCGATGAGCAGCAGGTGCTCGGGCATGTGCTGCGCCAGGTGCAGAAAGAAGGCGAGATTGAGATACGGCGTCGAGCGATGCTCGCGATAGGTGCGCCGGTAGCAGCGTTCGAAGAAGACCCAGTCGGCTTCGGTTGCCTCGGCCCCGCGAATCCAGCGAAACGTGATGCCCTGCTCGTGCACCCGGCGCCGTTCCTGCCGGATCTTCTTGCGCTTCTCGCGCGTGAGGCTGCCGAGGAAGTCTTCGAAGGTGCGGTAGCCGGCGTTGTGCCAGTGGAATTGCACGCCCTTGCGCAGCATCATGCCGGCGCGTTCGCATTCGGTGGCGACCTCGCCGGGCGGAAACAGGACGTGCAGCGAGGAGGCACGGCTGTTTTCAGCGAAGGCCAGCGCGCCCGCGAGCAGCAACCCGCGCTGGTGCGGGCTTGCCGCCATGATGCGCGGACCCGTCACCGGCGTGAACGGCAGCGCGCACAGCAGCTTCGGGTAGTAGGCGAGTCCGTGGCGGTGATAAGCGTCGGCCCAGGCCCAGTCGAACACGTACTCGCCGTACGAATGGTCCTTGAGGTAAAGGGGCATGACGCCCGTCAGGACATCGTCATGCCACAGCGACAAGTGGCAAGGAACCCAGCCGCTTTCGGGAGCTGCGCAGCCGGTACGCTCGAGTCCGTGCACGAAGGTGTGCCGCAGCAGGGGATTGCCCCCGGCCAGCCGGTCCCATGCGCTGGGCTCGATGTCGCCGGCCGATTCGACCACCCGGATCACGTCGTGGGGCTGGTGCCTGCTCATGCAATCGGCGTTCGAGCGCGGCGGCACGATCTCGCGCCCGGCCAGGCCAGCGCGTTCCGCCACCGCAGGTTAGCGGCTATACTAACCGCAGTTCGCGTTCGCTCCGGAGAGCGGCATGAAAAAAATCGAAGCGATCTTCAAACCCTTCAAGCTGGACGAGGTGCGCGAGGCGTTGTCGGAGATCGGCGTGTCCGGGCTCACCGTCACCGAGGTCAAGGGCTTCGGGCGGCAGAAGGGGCACACGGAGCTTTACCGCGGCGCCGAATACGTGGTCGATTTCCTGCCCAAGGTGAAGGTCGAGGTGGTCGTGCCGGACAAGCTGCTGGAGCAGGCCATCGACGCCATCATCAAGTCCGCCCGCACCGGCAAGATCGGCGACGGCAAGATCTTCGTCAGCAGCGTCGAGCAGGTGATCCGCATCCGCACCGGCGAGACCGACGAGGCGGCAATCTAGCCGCGCAGCAGCACCACCACCGCGCCCGAGCCGCCGTCGACCGGACGCGCCTCGCAGAAGGCCAGCACCTCGTCCCGGATGACCAGCCAGCGGCCGAGCTTGCGCTTGAGCACGGGTTCCCGGTTGGGCGATCGCAACCCCTTGCCGTGCACGATACGCACGCAGCGGATGCCGCGTTGCACGCATTCGGAAAGAAACTCTGCCGTCGCCGCTCGCGCCTCGACTGAGGTCATGCCGTGCAGGTCGAGATCGTCCTGCACCACCCAGTGGCCGCGCCGCAGCCGGCGCAGCACCTGAGCCGGAACTCCGTTGCGGACGTATACGAGCTCTTCGCCCGTGGCGAGGCCCGTATCCGGGTGTGCCTGGGTCGTGAGCGATTCGGCCAGCACGGAGCGCTCGTCGCGCAGCCGCTGCAACGGAATCGGAGCAGGGCGCTCCGGCCGATGCTCGACGCGTGCGGGACGCCCGAGCGGCACGACATCGCGCATCGCTTCCGCAAACGAGGCGTCGAATTCCGCATCCAGCGCGGCACCGGGTTTTTTCATGGCTGACGTCCGCCGGATCATGTCGAGGCGAAAGCTGCGCCGCCGCAGCGGTTAGGTATCGAAGGCTTCCAGGTAGCGTTGCGCATCGAGCGCCGCCATGCAGCCGCTGCCGGCGCTGGTAACTGCCTGGCGGTAGACGTGATCCTGTACGTCGCCGGCCGCGAAAACACCGGCAACGCTGGTCGCGGTTGCGTCGCCTTCGGTTCCGCCGTGAGTCACGATGTAGCCGTTCACCATGTCGAGGTGGCCGAGGAAGATCTCGGTATTCGGCTGGTGGCCGATGGCGATGAACACGCCTTTGAGCTCGAGTTGCTTCGACGCATCGGACTGGGTGCTCTTCAGCCGCACGCCGGTCACGCCGGACGGGTCGCCCAGGACCTCGTCGAGCACATGGTCCCAATGCAGGGTCACGTTGCCGTGCGCCGCCTTGTCCTTCAGCCGGTCGACCAGGATCGGCTCGGCGCGAAACCGGTCGCGGCGGTGTACGACGTGCACGCGACGCGCGATGTTGGTGAGGTACAGCGCCTCCTCCACCGCCGTATTGCCTCCGCCGATGACGGCCACGTCCTGGCCCTTGTAGAAGAAACCGTCGCAAGTCGCGCAGGCCGACACGCCTTTGCCCATGAAGCTCTGCTCGGACGGCAGGCCGAGATACTTGGCCGACGCGCCGGTTGCGATGATGAGCGCATCGCAGGTATAGATGGCGCTATCGCCTTCGAGCCGCAGGGGCCGCTGCTCGAAATCGACGGCCGCGATGTGATCGAAGATGATCTCGGTGCCGAAGCGCTCGGCATGGCGCTGAAATCGTTCCATCAGCTCGGGACCCTGCACCCCGTCGGCGTCCGCGGGCCAGTTGTCGACGTCGGTCGTGATCATGAGCTGTCCGCCCTGGGCCATGCCGGTGATCAGGACAGGCTTGAGGTTCGCGCGCGCCGCGTAGACCGCCGCCGTATAGCCGGCAGGGCCGGAGCCCAGGATGAGGAGGCGGCAGTGTCGGGTGCTTTTGGCCATGGTTCGAGGATCTCGAGGATTTGCAAAAAAACAACAATTTAACAGCCCGCAGCGGCCTTTGTCGAGTTGACTCAGGGCTTCAATGTGCCAAACCAACTCGTTGTCATACAATCGAAAACCAGGACATCAGCATCCCGGCTAGGGTCTTTTGATGAGTTGCACGCGTTGGGTTTTGTTGGCTGCGTGTTTGACTGCGGTCTGCGCAGCGGCAAGCGAACCCACCTCCAGGGAGCAGCACAAGGCTTCGTCCACATCGTCCGCCGCGGCGTCCGTGTGGTCGGCTGTGACTTCGCTGTTTTCTTCAACCGAGCCCGAGACCCGGCCGATCCAGCTTGCGCAAGCCGGGCCGGCAAAGAAGCCAGCGCTGCCCCTGCCGGAGCAGGTTGCCGTGCCGCCGCCGCCTCGATTCGACATCCAGCATTTCGACGTGCAGGGCAACAGCCTGCTTTCCGCCGAGGAGGTCGCCGAAGCGGTCGGCCCCTACACCGGCAAGAGCAAGGATTTCGCCGATGTGCAGCGCGCGCTCGAAGCGCTGCAGCGGCGCTACCAGCAACGCGGATTCGGCGCGGCCCAGGTCGTGTTGCCGGAACAGGAGCTGGAGCAGGGCGTGATCGTGCTGCGGGTGATCGAGCCCAAGCTGGGCAAGGTTACGGTCGAGGGCAACGAGTACTTCGACTGGTGGAACATTCGCCGCAGCCTGCCCGCGCTGCAGGAAGGAACCACCCCCAATGCCCTCGAAATCGGCCGTAACGCCCGACTTGCCAACGAAAACGCCGCCAAGCGCACCACGGTACTGCTACGGCCTGGCGCCAACGAAGGCGAGATGGATGCGACCGTACGGGTGCAGGACGAGAAGTTCTGGCGCGCAGCGGTCAGTTTCGACAATACCGGCTCGCCCACCACGGGCATGTACCGGCTGGGCGTCGCCTATCAGCATTCGAACCTGTTCAATCTCGACAATACCGTCACCATCCAGTACCAGCTCGACCCCGAGCCGATCGAGGAGGCCGACCAGCTCAAGGTCCTCGGTGTCGGCTACCGCATCCCGCTCTATGGCCAGAACGCGTCCATCGACCTCCTGGCCGGGTACTCGTCGATCGGGTCGGCGAGCGGGCAGGTGATCCAGGGGGTTGCCTTCAATATCGCCGGCAGTGGAACCATTTTCGGCGCACGCTACAACTATACGCTGCCGCGGCCGGCCGGCTGGGGCGAATACGACCACCGGATATCGGTCGGCCTGGACTACAAGGCGTTCTCGAATCAGGTTGCCGAGGCCACCAATCCGGACACGAACCTCACGCCCGACGTGACCGTCCATCCCCTGAGCGTGACCTACAGCGCGACCAAGCGTATGCAGAATGCCGAGCTCGGCTTCTTCGGCACGCTGTTGAAGAACATCCATCCGCACGGGTCGGACGCGTCCGCGGAGCACTTCAACGGTCCACCCGGCATCGGCGTGCGTCCCGGCGTCGGCGAGCCCTGGTACACCGTGTTTCGCTACGGCATCAACTATGCGCGTGCGTTGCCGCACGACATGCAGCTGCGTGCGAACATGACCGGGCAGTGGACGCGCGACGCATTGGTGCCGGGCGAGCAGTTCGGCATCGGCGGCTGGGACAATCTGCGCGGCATGCTCGAGCGCGAAGGCGCGAGTGACCGCGGCTATCGTGCCAGCATCGAGCTCTATTCCCCGGATGTGGCTTCGGGTTTCGGCATGGATGGCGGCAGGCTGCGCTTCCTCACCTTCTTCGATTTCGGCAAGGTGAAGTTGAATCACCCCGAGGCTTCCGCCCCCTGTGCCCCGACTGCGTGCGGTTTCTCCGCTTCGAGCTTTGGGTTCGGCATGCGCCTCGCATTGCGGCAGGGCGTGAGCGCGCGGCTGGATTACGGCCGGCTGCTCGATGGCGGGGTCGTTGCCGAACGCGGGGACGACCGGTGGCATTTCGGCGTGGCGGTCGCCTTCTAGCCGGAGCGCCGCGACGATCGCGCTTGCGAGCTTTGCACTTCGCCGTCGGCGCATCGGGAGCCGGCGGTGGGCCACTCGTCCTGCGTGCTCGGCCTTCCATCGGCCCACCGGTCCGCGCCAATCGGCCTGGTTGCATGATTCGGGCCGCCCGGACGTATGCGGCCGCTGAAATCCATCGGGCATACGCTGCGGCCAATGCCGCCTGGATGCGCCGCCAAGCGCAGACAAGGGTACGGGACTCGTGTAGCATCGCGCTGAAAAAGAACGGATCTTCTAAGGAAGAAGCACGTATGGTGACTACGGATGTGCTCAAGTCGGTGCCGCTCTTCTCGGCCATGCCGAACGAACAGTTGGCGGCACTGGCCGGCTGCGCCACGTTGCGTCGCTACCCCCGCAGTACCTTGATCCTGCGCGCCGGCGAAGAAACCGACGGCCTCTATGTGATGTTGTCGGGGCGCGCCAAGGTCCTGATTCCGGACGACGAAGGCCATGAGGTCATCCTGGCGGTGCTGAGCCAGCGCGACTTCTTCGGCGAGATGGGTCTGTTGGACGATCAGCCGCGCTCCGCGAGTGTTGAGACGCTGGAGCCGTGTGAGCTGTTGCGACTGGGAAAGTCGGAATTCCTGCGCTCGCTGCACGACAACTTCGAGCTCGCCATGCGCATCATCCGCTCGCTGGTCAAGCGGCTGCGCGAGGCCGATCGCCAGATCGAGAGCCTGGCCCTCATGGATGTCTACGGGCGGGTCGCCCGGGTGCTGCTCGATCTTTCGGAAAATGTCGACGGCAAGCGCGTCGTCGCCAAGGCGCCGCCCAAACAGGAGATCGCGCGCATGATCGGTGCATCGCGCGAAATGGTGAGCCGGGTGATGAAGGATTTGCAGACATCGGGCCACATCCGGGTCGACAAGCGCCGCATCGTGCTGCTTTCGGACATGGAAGTTTCGAGCAAGAAGATCCGGGAACAGGCGCGCAAGGCCTGGAACTTCAAGGTATGAGCGGCGGCATGGCCGTTGTTCCGGCTGAACCCCGCGGCCTGTACGGTCGATACTGATTTCAGCCGGCAAGGGTTGGGGCGGGCCTGACGGCCAAAAGTTGGACAGGCCTGGCGGCCTGGTGGGAGGAAAATCAATGATGTTGCGGTTAGCAGCGATTTGCGGTCTGACGATCGCGCTCGGCATGGCGCTGTGCGAGGTGGCGTGGGCTGCCGCCGGTACGGTCACGCATCTGAGCGGTACGCTCGCCGTGACGCGCGCGGACGGATCGGCGCGTATCCTGTCGCGGCGCTCCTCAGTCAACCCCGGCGATCTGCTCGCCACGCAGCGTGACAGCTATGCGCAGATCAACTTCACTGACGGCAGCACCATGACGTTGCGCCCGAACACGCAAATGCGCATTGACGACTACCGCTTCACGGAAGATCGCCCGCAGGAAGACAGCTCCTTCTTTCGCTTGCTCAAGGGGGGATTGCGCACCATTACCGGTTTGATCGGCAAGCGCGGCAATCAGGATGCCTACCGCATCGGCACCAGCACCGCCACGATCGGCATTCGCGGCTCCTCGGGCGATACCCTGGAGTGCACCGAGGGCTGCGAGGGCGTGACGGAGGAGGCAGAGAAGCTGCCGCCCGGGCTCTATCACGCCACCTACACCGGCAGCTATATTCTGAGCAACCAGGCAGGGGATCTGGTGGTCGAGGAGAATCAGCTCGCGTTCGTGCGCGACGCAGCCTCGACGCCGCAGATCCTGCCTCAGGATCCCGGCTTGAACTTCAATGTCCTGCCCTTCGCCCTTCCCGGTCAAGGCGGGCCGCAACGTCCTGGCGGTCAGGAGTGCGTCGTGCGTTGAGTTGGCGCACCGGTTGCGGCACCCGCAAGCGGTGGGGTTTCGTGCTCGCCGCGGCATGAGCGGCCGATTTGGCGGCCGATTTCAGCGCGTGCAACGCGCTGCCAACGGCATCCGGCTCGTATAATCCAGGCATGGTGCTATCCACGAGCATCGCGCAGCCGTCGCGGCGGGTTTGCCTTGCAGAACGCCGCGCATAATCCGTTGCCGCCCAAGCTGGCTGCGCTGCTGCGCGAGTCATGGTGGCTCGCATTCGTGGCCATTGCCCTCTACCTGGTTCTCGTCCTGGTCACGTATTCACCGGCCGATCCGGGCTGGTCGCACAGCGTCGAGCCCGAGCAGGTGCGCAATGCCGGCGGGCGAGTCGGCGCCTGGATCGCCGACGTGGCTCTGTACCTCTTCGGCCTTTCCGCCTACTGGTGGATCGTCTTCTGCCTGTTCCTGGTGTTCTGGGGCTACCGCCAGATCGAGCGCTTCGAGCCGGGGGACCGGCGCTCGCTCGCGGTTTCCGCCCTGGGTTTCCTCGTGCTGTTGGCTGCGAGCTGCGGCATCGAAGCCTTGCGCCTGTACGCACTGAAGGTGGCCCTGCCGCTCGCGCCGGGGGGTGTCGTAGGCGCGCTTGTCGGCGAGGGCATGCACGTCGCATTCGGATTCACCGGCGCGACCCTGGTGCTGTTGGTGCTCGTCGGCATCGGTTCGAGTCTCTTCACGCAGGTCTCGCTGATCGCCGCCATCGAGAAGCTCGGTGGGTGGCTGGAAAATGCCTGGTTCACCGTCGCCGCCAGGGTGACGGCGTGGCGCGACCGCAAAGTCGGTGAAGTTGCCGCGGTCGAGCGCGAAGCGAGCGTGGAGCAGGTGCGAAAGCGCCTCGACGTGCACGAGCCCGTTCGGATCGAGCCGCCGGTTTCGGGGATTGCGAAATCCGAGCGGGTGACGCGCGAGAAACAGCGCTCGCTGTTCGAGGAAATCCCCGATTCCCCCTTGCCGCCGCTGCATCTGCTGGACGAGCCCGATGCGGACGTGGAGGCGATGTCGGCCGAGGCGCTCGAATACACCTCGCGCCTGATCGAGAAGAAGCTGCTCGACTTCGGCGTGGAGGTGAAGGTGATCGCCGCCTATCCGGGGCCGGTCATCACGCGCTACGAGATCGAGCCGGCGGTGGGCGTGAAGGGCAGCCAGGTGATCAACCTGGTCAAGGATCTGGCACGCGCGCTTTCGGTGGTCAGCATCCGCGTCGTCGAAACGATCCCGGGCAAGAGCTGCATGGGCCTGGAGATTCCCAATCCCAGGCGCCAGATCGTGCGCCTGTCCGAGATCCTGAGCTCGAAAGTGTACGCGGACATGCATTCGCCGATCACCCTGGCGCTCGGCAAGGACATCGCCGGCAAACCGGTGGTCACAGATCTCGCGCGCATGCCGCACATGCTGGTCGCGGGGACCACGGGTTCGGGCAAGTCGGTGGCGATCAACGCCATGATCCTGTCGCTGGTCTACAAGGCCACCCCTTCGCAAGTACGCCTGATCCTGATCGATCCGAAGATGCTCGAGCTTTCGGTCTACGAGGGCATCCCGCACCTGCTCGCGCCGGTCGTGACCGACATGAAGCAGGCGGCCTACGCGCTCACCTGGTGCGTGGGCGAGATGGAGCGGCGCTACAAGGTCATGTCGACGCTGGGCGTGCGCAACCTCTCGGGCTTCAACCAGAAGGTGCGTGAGGCCGAGAAGGCGAAGCAGCCGCTCCCGGACCCGTTCAGCATTTCGGTCGACAGTCCGAACGGGCCAGCCACGCTGCAGGAAATGCCGCTCATCGTGGTGGTGATCGACGAGCTCGCCGATCTCATGATGGTGGTTGGCAAGAAGGTCGAGGAGCTGATCGCGCGGCTTGCACAGAAAGCGCGCGCAGCCGGCATTCACCTCGTCCTTGCCACCCAGCGACCGTCGGTCGACGTCATCACGGGTCTCATCAAGGCCAATATCCCGGCACGGGCTGCATTTCAGGTCTCGGCCAAGGTCGATTCGCGAACGATCCTCGACCAGATGGGTGCCGAATCGCTGCTCGGCCAGGGCGACATGCTGTACCTGCCGCCCGGCACCGGGTACACGGTTCGCGTGCACGGGGCATTCGTCGCCGATCACGAAGTGCACAAGGTAGTCGAGCAGTTGAAGACGCACGCCGAGCCGAACTATGTCGAAGGCGTGCTCGATGCCCCCGATCTCGAAGGCGACGATGCCGTGGCGGTCGGAGGGGGGGGGAGCGGCGACGCCGAGAGCGATCCGCTCTATGACCAGGCGGTCGAGATCGTCCTCAGGACACGGCGCGCGTCCATCTCGCTCGTGCAGCGCCATCTGCGCATCGGCTACAACCGGGCCGCGCGCCTCATCGAGCAGATGGAACGCGCAGGCATGGTCTCGGCGATGCAGACCAACGGCAACCGCGACGTGCTTGTGCCGCCTTCGGCGCAAGAGGAACGATAAGGCGGGACGGCAGGCGACGCGGGCCAGGAACCTCGCGCGCATGCGCGGTCCAACCGGAATCGACAGGCGCGGCGGTAGCGTCGTTTCCGGCGGGCGTCGCCGCAGCGCTCGATTGTTGATCATCCGTATTGGACGACAGTTCAATACGGGCACGACGCTCCCCTCTCCCCCCGGGAGAGGGGTTGGGGGTGAGGGTCGAGCGGCGTCATGAAATACGAAAGCTCGATACGAAAGGACCCTGGTTTCATGCGCAAGCTCTTGCAGGTTGCTCTGTTGTTGTTCGTTTCCGCCGCCGCCGGCGCAGCCGGCCTCGACACGCTGAAAAATTATCTGCGCGAGACCCAGTCGGCCAGCGCGCATTTCACCCAGGTCGTGTACGACCGCAACATGCGCAAGCTCCAGGAGACGAGCGGCACCATGCACTTCGCCCGCCCTGGGCGAATCCGCTGGGCATACGAGACACCGTACGAACAGCTCATCGTCGGCGACGGCACCAAGCTCTGGGTCTATGACAAGGATCTGAATCAGGTGACGGTGAAGGCCATCGGGCAGGCGATCGGCGGCAGCCCTGCGGCGCTGCTCGCCGGCAGCAACGACATCGAGAAGGACTTCCGTATCACTTCGGGCGGAACGGAAAACGGGCTCGACTGGATCGAGGCCGAGCCGCGCAACAGCGAGTCGACCTTCCAGAAGGTTCGGATGGGTTTCGGCAAGGCAGGGCTCGAGGCCATGGAGTTGCTCGACGGCTTCGGCCAGCGCACGGTGGTGCGCTTCGATCGCATCGAGCGCAATCCGAAGCTTTCGCCGGAGCTGTTCCAGTTCACGCCGCCCAAGGGGGCGGACGTCATCAGTGGCTGATCTGTTCGCGCCCGCCGAACCGGTCGCGCCGCTCGCCGAAGCGCTGCGGCCCGCATCGATCGATGAAGTCATCGGACAGGCGCATCTGCTCGGGCCCGGCAAGCCGTTGCGGGTCGCGTTCGAAGCCGGCAAGCCGCACTCGATGATTCTGTGGGGACCGCCGGGGGTGGGCAAAACCACGCTGGCGCGACTCATGGCGAAAGCATTCGATGCCGACTTCATCGCCGTATCGGCGGTGCTCTCCGGGGTGAAGGAGATCCGCGAGGCGGTGGATCGGGCGCAGCAGAACCTGAAGGCGTACGGCCGGCGCACCATCCTCTTCGTCGACGAGGTGCACCGCTTCAACAAGTCGCAGCAGGATGCGTTTCTGCCGCACGTCGAGCGCGGGCTCATCACCTTCATCGGCGCGACCACCGAGAACCCGTCGTTCGAAGTCAACAGCGCGTTGCTCTCGCGCGCGGCGGTCTACGTGTTGAAGCCGCTGACGGCCGAGGAATTGACGACGCTGCTCGATCGGGCGACCGAGCGCGCATTGCCGCGGCTGCGGCTCTGCGCTGCGGCCCGCGCGCTGCTGGTCGACTACGCCGACGGCGATGCTCGGCGGCTGCTGAACATGCTCGAACAGATCGCCGTGGCGGCCGAAGCCAGGCAATGGGCGGAGGTCGACGAGGAATTCCTGCGCTCGACCCTGGCGCAGGCGCGGCGTTTGTTCGACAAGGGCGGCGAACAGTTCTACGACCAGATCTCGGCGCTGCACAAGTCGGTGCGCGGCTCGAGCGCGGACGCGGCGCTCTATTGGCTCACGCGCATGCTCGACGGCGGTGCCGATCCGCTCTATCTCGGCCGGCGCCTGGTGCGCATGGCGATCGAGGACGTTGGCCTGGCCGATCCGCGGGCGCTACGCCTCGCGCTCGACGCGTGCGAGACCTACGAGCGGCTCGGCTCGCCGGAAGGCGAGCTGGCGCTGGCCGAAGCGGCGCTGTATCTCGCCTTCGCGCCGAAGAGCAACGCCGCGTATGTCGCTTATGGTGCCGCGCAGGAAGCGGTCAAGGCGACTGGATCGCAGCCGGTGCCGTTGCATCTGCGCAATGCGCCGACGCGGCTGATGAAGCAGCTGGGCTACGGCCGCGACTACCGCTATGCGCACGACGAAGGCGAAGGCTACGCGGCCGGCGAGCGCTATCTGCCCGAGGCGCTGGGGGACCGGCGGTTCTACCAGCCAACCGAGCGCGGGCTGGAGGCGCGCATTCGCGAGCGGATGCTGCAATTGCGCGCACTGGATGATAGCGCTCGCGCGGACGAGAATGGCCGCAGGGACGA
>WHTS01000005.1:0-6986 GCA_009377585.1 Betaproteobacteria bacterium | reverse complement strand
GGATGAGAGTGGTCGCGCGGATCAGAACCGGCGCGGTGAGTCGTGAGTGGGAATTTCCCCTCCTCTCAGGAGGAGGGGTCGCGCGAAGCGCGGGGGTGGTGTGGTTTTGAATGCCGCTTCTCGGACCACCCCGTCCGCGACGTTGTCGCGTCCCGCCCCTTGGCAAGTCAGTCGACGCGCGCGCCGGACTCCTTGATCACCTTGGCCCACTTGCCGATCTGCGCGCGGTTGAATGCCTCGAACTCGGCCACGGTCGTGGGCTTCACCTCGGCGCCCAGGCCGAGGATGCGCGCATTGATCTCTGGCGTAGTCAGGATGCGCACGGTATCCGCGTTGAGCTTTTCGATCACGTTGCGTGGCGTCGCTGCGGGCGTCATGAGGCCGAACCAGCCCACCGCCTCGAATCCGGGATAGCCCGATTCGGCAATGGTCGGCACATCGGGCAGGTAGCGGTTGCGCTGTGCACTCGTCACCCCAAGCGGGCGCACCTTGCCGGCCTTGATATGCGGCAGCACCACGGCGATGTTCTCGAAGTTGAGCGGGATCTCCCCGCCGATCACGGCGGCTATCGCTTGCGCGCTGCCCTTGAAGGGAATGTGCTGCATCTGGATGCCGGCCATGGTCTTGAGCATCTCGCCCGAGAGGTGATTCGGCGTGCCGTTTCCCGGCGAGGAGAAGTTGAGCGTGCCCGGTCTCGCCTTGGCGAGCTTCACCAGCTCCGGAATCGTCTTCACCGCGATGCTGGGATTGACCGACGCCACGTAGAACGTCAAGCCGATGAGCGAAACCGGCGCGAAGTCTTTCAGCGGATCGTAGGTTAGTTTCGAGTAGAGGCTGGGCGCCGTGGAGTTCGGTGCAGTAGTTGCAAGCAGCAGCGTGTGTCCGTCCGGCGCCGCCTTGGCGACCAGCTCCGTGCCGATCTGCCCGCTCGCCCCAGGCCGGTTGTCCGCCAGCACTTGCTGGCCGAGGCTTTCGCTCAGACTATGCGCCATGATGCGCGCCAGCGTGTCGGCGGTGCCGCCCGCAGTCCAGGGCACGACGATGCGAACGGGCTTGGTGGGATAGGTCTGCGCGAGTGCGGGCGATCGGCGCGAGGACAAGCACTGTGCACACGACGATGCACCGGGCAGGACGAAGTACGCCCATCGACGATTCTCCTTCGGGAAAGGGATACGAGGGATCGCACAACGAACCGTGCTCGCGCGCGACATGACATCGAATCTAGGCGGCGCTACTGCGAGTGTCAAGCAACACGCGGTTCTTGGTCGGCGCAATCGCTTGACCGATAATAGCCGGCCGCACGCAATGCGTGCCGGCGCTCATGCGGTGGAGATTCCATGCTCGACGTTCAACTGCTTCGCACCAACATCGATGCGGTCGCATGCCGGCTCGCTGAGCGCGGCGTCCCGCTCGACACGCAACGCTTCCAGGCGCTCGAGTCGGCGCGCAAGACGCTGCAGACCCGCACCCAGGAATTGCAGGCGCGACGCAACCAGGCATCCAAGCTCATCGGTCAGGCGAAGCAGAAGGGCGAAGATGCGAGCGCGCTCATGGCCGAGGTGGCGGCCATGGCCGACGAGCTGAAGGACAACGAGACGCGCCTGGATGCGCTTCAGGCCGAGCTCGCGGAGTTCCTGCTCGGCGTCCCGAACATCCCGCACGATTCGGCGCCCGCTGGCCGCAGCGCCGAGGACAATGTCGAGGTGCGCCGCTTCGGCGAGCCGCGCCGGTTTTCATTTGCCGCGCGCGACCATGTCGACCTGGGCGAACGCCTCGGCCTGCTCGATTTCTCGGCGGCCGCGAAGATCTCCGGCGCACGTTTCAGCCTGATGACGGGCGCATTGGCGCGGCTGCATCGAGCGCTCGCGCAATACATGCTCGACCTGCACACCGGCGAGCACGGCTATACCGAGACCTATGTCCCGTATCTGGTGAACGCGGCCAGCATGCGCGCCACGGGCCAGCTGCCCAAGTTCGAGCAGGATCTGTTCGCCGTGCCGCGCGCCGACGCCGAAAAGCTCTACCTCATTCCGACGGCAGAGGTGCCGGTCACCAACATCGTGCGCGATGAGGTCGTCCCGCTCAACGCACTGCCGCTCAAGTTCGTCTGCCATTCACCGTGCTTCCGCTCCGAGGCGGGATCCCACGGCAAGGACACGCGCGGCATGATCCGCCAGCACCAGTTCGACAAGGTGGAACTGGTGCAGGTGGTGCACCCGGAGCATTCCTACCAGGCGCTGGAGGAATTGACCGGACACGCCGAGGAGGTGCTGAAGCGGCTCGACCTGCCGTTTCGCACCGTCGTGCTGTGCACCGGCGACATGGGTTTTACTTCGGCAAAGACCTATGACATCGAAGTATGGCTGCCTGGGCAGGAGGCTTACCGCGAGATTTCCTCGTGCAGCAACTTCGAAGCGTTCCAGGCGCGGCGCATGCAGGCGCGGTTTCGCAATGACAAGGGCAAGCCCGAACTGGTGCACACGCTGAACGGCTCCGGGCTCGCGGTCGGGCGCACCCTGATCGCGGTGATGGAGAACTACCAGAACGCCGACGGCAGCATCTTGATTCCGGAACCGTTGCGGCCGTACATGGCCGGCGTGAGCTCCATCGCGCCGGCGGAGAAGGGGAAGCGAAGCGCGAAGAGTGAAGGGTGAAGCGAGGCGGGCGAAGCGAAACGCCTCACTTCTCACTTTTCAGCCTTCACTCACTCACGACTTTCTTTTCGCTCCCCTTATCTATCACAACATCGGATTGGCAGGCGCGGCCGGCTCACCCGGCAGCGGGATGAATTCGTCGTGGTCCAGATCGGGCAGCTTCATGCGCCCGGCCTGCCAATCGGCCTTCGCCTGCGCGATGCGTTCCTGCGACGACGATACGAAGTTCCACTCGATGTGGCGGCGGCCCACCGGGTCTCCGCCGAGCAACATGACCGTCGCTGGCTGCACGGCCGATAGCGTTACCGATCGCCCGGCTTCGAACACCAGCATGCGGCCGGCATCGTGCGTCTGGCCATTTGCTTCCACGGCGCCGGCCACGATCAACGCGGCCCGCTCCGGGTAGCGCGGCGGGAGCTCGATGCGTCCGCCCGGGTCCAAGCGCGCATGAACGTAGAAGAGCGGCGAATGCGTTCGCACTGGCGACGACGCCCCCAGCGCTTCGCCGGCGACGACGCGCGCCCACACGCCAGGCTCTTCGAATAGAGGAAGTGCCTCAGCGTCATAGTGGGCGAACGATGGATCGGTTTCCTCGTGGGCGTTCGGCAGCGCGACCCACGACTGTATGCCGTGCACGTGGTCGCCTTGCGCGCGCGCACGCTCGAAGCGCTCCGAGTGCGTGATGCCGCGGCCGGCGGTCATCCAGTTCACTTCACCGGGCCGGATCGGCTGCTCGGAGCCGACACTGTCACGATGCATGATCTCGCCCGCGAACAGGTACGTCACCGTGGAAAGGCCGATGTGCGGATGCGGGCGCACGTCCACCGTGCGCGGGATCCCCGGCGCGAAGTCGACCGGCCCCATCTCGTCGAGGAAAATGAACGGCCCCACCATGCGGTGCTTGGCATAAGGCAGGATGCGCGCGACTTCGAAGCCGCCCAGATCGCGGCGGCGAGGCTCGATGACGATATCGATCATGCTGATGTCTCCTGTTCGAGAAGCACGGAACGGCAGTCAAGCCGATCCGATCAGGATTCCGGTCGCGAATACCAGCAGACCGCCGATGACGATCTGGATCGCGGCCGTGAAAATGGGCGTTTCCATGTACCGGTGCCGGATCCAGGCGATCGCGGCCAGCTCGACTACGACAACGGCGACGGCCACGACCGTCGCGGTCCGGAAATCGGGGATGAGGTAGGGGAGCGTATGACCCAATCCCCCGACGGCGGTCATCACCCCGGAGACGGTGCCGCGCAGCCATGGGCTGCCGCGTCCGGTGAGCGATCCGTCGTCCGAGAGCGCTTCGGCGAATCCCATGCTGATGCCGGCGCCCACCGCGGCCGCGACGCCGACGAGGAACGTCTCCCAGGTATTGTGCGTCGCGAACGCCGCCGCGAACAAGGGCGCCAGCGTCGACACCGAGCCGTCCATGAGTCCGACCAGCCCGGGTTGCACGAACTGCAGCAGGAACAGGCGTCGTTCGGCTTCGTGCTCAGTCCTGCGCACGTCGTGCGAGACGTAGCGCGCTTCGAGCGCCTCCGCCTTGGCCTCGTGCCGGCGCTCCTCGGCCGCGAGGTCGCCCAGCAGCTGGCGGATGGAAGCATCCTGCGAGCGCCGCGCAGCCCGCGCGTAGAAGCGCTTGGTTTCGGCCTCCATGAGCTCGGCCTGGCTGCGCACCTTCTCCAGCCCCAGCGGGCGGCTGAGCCAGACCGGCTGGCGCTGCACGAATCCGCGCACGTCCTGGCGGCGGATGAGCGGGATGCGCTCGCCGAACTTGCCCCGATAGAGGTCGAGCAGGCGGTGGCGGTGGTCGCTCTCCTCGTCCGCCATGGCGTTGAACATGGCTGCCGTGTCCGGGTAGGTTTCTCGCAGACCGTCGGCAAATTCCTCGTAGATGCGCGCGTCCTCTTCTTCGAGCGAGATCGCGAGCGCGAGCAGCTCGCGTTCCGCCAGATCCGAGAAGTTCTTCATGTCGTATCACTCGGGAAAGAAGAGTCCGGTAATCAAATGCGACCGTTTTCCACGGGCGCAAAGCGTGCCCGTGCGTGAGGCGACGCGATTCAATTTAGCATACGAACTTCGGATCTGTTCGTCGCCTTCAGTGCATCGCTGCGGCGCGCACGCGGGAGACCGGGAGCGACGCCAATCGGATTTGCCGCTTGCCCGATTCTGCGCTGGCCGCGCTATAGAGCAGCAATAATCGTCATTCCGATCCCGGGTAGTATTCGGATGGGCTCTATGGCTCGGGGTCGTGAACTTGTTCCTGCCTGTCCTTGCGCTGCTCGGTCGCATACTCGTTCTCCGGGTCCAGCTCGGTATCGCATTCGCAAACAGTCGAGTCGAAAGGAGATGACCGATGCGCTCATCCGCGCAGATCGCTGCGATGTTCGTCGCCGCAGCAATAGGGTCGCCCGTGGCAGCCGTTACCCTGGGCGAAACCGATACCTTTTCAAGCTCTTCCGAGGGGTGGTTCATCGGCGGGGGACCGGGGGGATTTCCGGCCACGGCGCTGACGGTGGCTCCGACGGGTGGCCCGAGCGGCGCAGGGGATGCTTACCTCCAGCTCACATCTACCGGCAGCAGCGGACCGGGCAGCAGGCTGGTCGCCAACAACGCCACCCAGTGGACCGGGAACTACATCGGCGCGGGGGTTACCGCGATCGAAATGGACCTGAACAATTTCGGCACGACCGATCTCACCATCCGTCTGCTGTTCGAGGATCCCGGCGTGGGCCCACCCACGAACATTGCCGCCACCACTTTTGGCGCTCCGTTGCCCGCGGCTAGCGGATGGACGCATGTGCGCTTTTCGATCGCGCCCGGCGACCTGACCACGGTCGCGGGCAATGTCACCGCGGCCCTCAGTGGCGCAACCTTCTTCCGTCTGTTTCACAATACAGCGCCCGAGTTCCCGCCGCTGCTCGGCCCTCCCCCGATCGCCGCGATCCTGGGCGTCGATAACATCAGTGCCGTGCCCGAGCCGAGCGCGGCCGTCATAATGCTGCTGGGGCTCGGCGCGATCGGCATGGCTGTGCGCCGCAAACGCGCGAGATAATGACCCATCCCATGCAAGGATCAGCAACGAACCGCGACGGGTCTTTCCGGGCACCGGCCCTGCTAAAACCCGCGCCACGGAGAGGTACCGAGGCGGTCATAACGGCGCTGACTCGAAATCGGATGGTCAGCAAAGCCTGGCACCTGGGTTCGGCAACAATCGTGCGCCCGGCGAAGCGCACGATTGTCTAGGCGCAGGCTAATTTCGAGCGAGGCTAGAAGTTGAGGACGGCGTCTGGCCGAAGCCAACCCACCCGACAGCGGCGGTTCCTCGGCAGATCGACGAGTTGCGACCTCTGCTAGAATTCCGCCTACGGAGAGGTACCGAAGCGGTCATAACGGCGCCGACTCGAAATCGGATGGTCAGGGAAACCTGGCACGTGGGTTCGAATCCCACCCTCTCCGCCAGCCATTGATTTCGTTCGAACTTTTAAGTTTGGTGCGCGGCGATTGTGCCGCAGGAATCGGATGGTTGTGACAAAAACGTGACGCGACCGGAAATCCGAGCGGCGTGCTCGGCCAAATGCTCCGCTCCCAGGTGAGCATAGCGGCGAACCATCTCGGCCGTTTCCCACCCACCCATCTCCTGCAAAGCCTGCATCGGCGTTCCCGACTGTGCATGCCAGCTTGCCCACGTGTGCCGCAGATCGTGCCAACGGAAATCCTTGATCCCGGCACGCGTGAGCGCCTTCTGCCAGACCCGGGAGTCCGGACGCTTCTGACCGGCAAACACCAGCATCGCGTCACGTCCCTCTTGTTCCCTGAGCACTGCTCGGGCATCGTCGTTCAGTGGTACCGGAATCGCGCGACGCGCCTTGGCCTGATCGGGGTGAATCCAGGCAAGGCCCCGCTCACCGTCAACCTGCCGCCACTCCAGCCCCAGCACGTTCCTCATGCGCAGCCCTGTTGCCAGGGCGAATCGCATCGGATTGCGATGAGGTACCGGAATCGCTGCGATCAACGCGGCTGCCTCCTGCGGCGTAATCCAACGCACGCGCCGCTTGGGTTCCGAACGCATGCGGAGGTGTGGCGCACGATCGATCCACCCCCACTCGCGCTCCGCAAGTCGCAGGAGTGCGCGCAGAAACGCGACGTATCGGTTCGCTGTCGCCGCACCCTTGGATTCCAACAACTGATCCACCCTGTCCCGATTGATTTCGTCGATGTAGGTGAAGTGCGCTCGAAAGAACTGAATCGCCGTTGCATCGTTGCGTAAGCTCGCCTTGTGAGCGCGCTCCTTCAGCCACCTTGCGGCGGCTTCGTCGAACAATCGCCTAG